>CACJHA010000018.1 GCA_902593075.1 uncultured Bacteroidota bacterium | reverse complement strand
ATTTTGTTTTCAATTGCAAATCTTTTAATTTCATTTCTAATTGTATTTGAAATATCCTCCTGAAGATGACATTTTTTTATGTCTACAATTCTATCCCATCTCCCTTTTTTGTGTAATCCTAAAGCTTCTCTTTCAATTTTTTTTTTAGAGTTTATCTCCGATTCTGACAGCCATCGAGTATTAGAAAAAGAGTATTCCATTTTATTTCTGTAATAATATGTTTTTTTACTTGCAAGAATTGGTAATATTTTTTTTGGCTTTATTTTACCTATCCTAAATAAATTTTCATGAACCCTTCTTTCTTTGTAGTAAAGTTGTGAATTGTAATTCATATTTTGCAATATGCAACCCCCACAAATCCCAAAATGTTCACAAACTGGTTTTATTCTTTGTTTTGACTTGACATTAAATTTTAATATTTTACCAAAAAAAGTTCCTTTTTTTTTTCTTTTTACTATAACATCCACAATATCTCCAGGTACTGCATTTTCTAAAAATACAGTTTCACCTGATTTTGATTTTGCAACTGATTTTCCTTTATCAGCTATGTCGACTACTTCACAGTTTTCAAGTATTTTATTAGAATTTAATTTAGACATTATAACAAAATTTAATTTTTGACTTTTTCTTTAATTGTAAAGTTAGTTTTTTATAAATGAAATATTTGTAAATTAGAAAAATCACCACTGTAAATTATAAGTTGAATCATCTATATTCGTCAATTGAAGCCAAATATTTTGAATTAGAAAAAACTTTTGGTGCTCATAACTACAATCCTCTTCCAGTTGTTTTAAAAAGAGGATTAGGTCCTTTTCTTTGGGATTTGAATGATAAAAAATATTTTGATTTTTTATCAGCTTACTCATCCTTAAATCAAGGTCATTGTCACCCAGAAATATTGAAAGTTTTATTTAATCAAGCGTCAAAACTCACGTTAACCTCGAGAGCATTTCACAACAATACTCTTGGAGAATTTGAAGAATTTATTTGTAATTTATTTGAGTATGACAAAGTTCTGCCAATGAATTCTGGAGTTGAAGCTGCAGAATCTGCTGTAAAAATTGCCAGAAAATGGGGATATAAAAAGAAAGGCGTAAAAAAAAATAATGCAAAAATTGTTTTTCCTAAAAATAATTTTTGGGGTAGATCTATAGCTGCAATTTCAAGTTCTACGAATCCAATTGCGTATAAAAATTTTGGACCTTTATTATCAGGTTTTGAAATTGTTCCATATGATAATTTAAATTTATTGGAGGCAAAATTAAAAAATCCGGAGTGCGTTGGATTCATGTTAGAACCTATTCAAGGTGAGGCAGGTATAATTGTTCCTTCTGACGGATACCTCTCCAATGTTAAGTATTTGTGTAATAAGTATAATGTTTTGTTCATTGCTGATGAGATACAAACCGGTCTTGGTAGGACAGGAAAAATACTGGCAACTGATTATGAAAATGCAAAACCAGATATATTAGTATTGGGCAAAGCATTATCGGGTGGTATAATGCCTATTTCTGCTGTTCTAGCTAGTAATGAAATAATGTTATGTTTGCAACCGGGTGAGCATGGGTCAACATTTGGAGGGAATCCACTTTCTGCTAAAATCGCTAAAAAATCTCTAGAGGTAATTATTGATGAAAAACTAGCTGAAAATGCCTTCGAATTAGGAGAATTATTTAGAAGTAGCTTAAATGATTATATTTCAAAAAGTAGTACTGTAAAATTAATCAGAGGGAAAGGATTATTAAATGGTATGGTTATAAACGATAATAGCCAGGAAAGTTTAGCTTGGGAAATTTGTATTGATTTGATGAAAAATGGGATTCTTGCTAAACCCACAAACAAAAATGTAATAAGGTTTGCACCCCCTTTGGTAATAAATAAAACTCAAATTAAAAAAGCTATCGCAATTATAAAGTCAACTTTAGTTAAATTTGAAAACAAATAGTAATATGCCAATATATTTTGACAATGCCGCTACATCTCCTCTGAGAAAAGAAGTAATAGAATCTATCAATGAGGTATTGTTAGAAACCTATGGAAACCCCTCTTCCAATCATTCTTTTGGTAGAAAAGCAAAAACTTTAATTGAAAACTCAAGAAAAATAATTTCATCTTTATTGAACGCGAGTCCACAAGAGATTATTTTCACATCAGGAGGAACTGAATCTGATAATATGTTATTAAGGTCAGCAGTAGAGGATCTAAATGTTAAAACAATTATTAGTACCAAAATAGAACACCACGCAATTTTACATTCATTAGACTATCTAGAAAAGAAGAATGTTTCTATAGTTTACCTTCCTGTTGACAAAAATGGAGAATTTAAATATCACGATTTAGAGAATGCTTTGTCATTTGATGATTCTAAAAAATTAGTTTCACTGATGCATGTTAATAACGAAATTGGTAATATGATTGATTTAGAGTATATATCTAAAATATGTAAATCTAGAGGAGCTTTATTACATACCGATGCAGTTCAAAGTATAGGTCATTTTAAAATTGATTTGACTAAAATTGAGGTCGATTTTTTGTCAGCAGCAGCTCACAAATTTCATGGTCCAAAGGGTGTTGGTTTCTCATTTGTAAGAAAAAATTCTGGTTTAAATCCATTTATTTTTGGAGGTTCACAGGAAAGAGGTCTTCGAGCTGGAACAGAATCTGTTCATAATATAGTAGGTATGTCCAAGGCGCTCGAATTAGCATACAAAAATTTAGAAGAAGAAAGTAAATACATAAGGGGTTTAAAAGAGTATGCAATCTCAAAAATAAATGAATTCTTACCAGAATCCCATTTTAACGGTAATTGTGATAAAGATGATAAAAGTGCTTATAACCTAATTAATGTAAACTTGCCTGTAAGCACAGAAAAAAAAGATCTTTTGGATTTTCAATTAGATTTAAAAGGAATTGCTTGTTCAAAAGGAAGTGCATGCCAATCTGGAAGTACTAAAGCCTCTCATGTATTGGACTTAGTTGTACCAAATGAACTCAAAAATAGGCCTTCTCTTCGGTTTTCCTTTTCTTCTTTTAATAAAAAAGACGAAATCGACTTCCTTATTGAAACAATCAGAGAATTCATTTAATTTTTTTTTCTGTAAATAGTTGCTTCAAATTCATTTACATTTCCTACCATGTCTTCTACATGAAGGTTTAGTTTAAGTTCAGTTTTACTAAATTTTACATCATCAAATTCAAAAAACAAAAGTTTTCTTTTTGGTTCGTGTTCCATTAAAATCCATTTTCCATTTATACTGCCACTGTATTTTTTAATTCCTGAAAAGTCATCATCTATTCTTATTTTTAATGTTGAAAGGTTACTGACCCACTTTTCATTTCGAAAATTAATAGGTTTTATCGATGGAGATATTGAGTCTTTAGTCAAAAAATATTTTCCTCCTGAGATGGATTTTGCATAAATCAAACTATCTTTTTTTATACCAAAAACATATTTAACTTTATTTTTTACACCTCTTTGATTAGTATTTAATCTTCCAATACATGTTTGCCTTAAATTGAGTGAATCTAAATTTTTAGGTAATAAAAATTCCAAGTTGAGACCTTTCTTTGGGGCTTTTGTAAACTTCTCAATTATTAGAGTGTCTAATTTGTACTCAAAGTTTAAGTTTGTGGATTCATAAAATGCATTTTTGGGGATATTCAAATTTAATTTTTTGAAATTTTTATCATATTCTGTATCAGGATGATATAGTTTATCCTCAATGTTATTTTCTGAAAAATTAAATTCATTCTCATTTTCACCTCCCTTTATAACCATTCTTAGAATACTTTTGTTTTTATTAATGTCTTCATAAACTATTTTAATATTATATAAAGAATCTTTCATTACTTTAAAAAGTCCATAATTGTCACTCTTTTCAAGAAAACTAAATTTTGAATTTATAGTTTGATACAGTTTTTTAATTCTAACTTTGTCAATATTGTAAGCTTCATAATCAATTAATAAGTCAATTTTTTTGCCATCTGGAAAAATTAAATCATCGAACTTATAAGAAAAAACACTTTTTCCATTAACAAATAATTCTCTTTTATAAATCCCATTTCTGTTATAGCTTGAATTTTGTTTATCGTATCCTTTGTAACCGACTCCAATCATTCCATTAATTATTAAAGTATCATTAGTACTATAAAAGTTTTTATTTTTTCTTAATTCTATTTTAATTTTTTTAGAAATATGTTTTGTTAAAAATTTGTAAATGAATATATTTTGAATATTGGGAGGTATGGTGTCTATAACAAAATATCCGTATTTTAAAGGATTTAGTGGTTTTTCCTTTTCAGTGTCTCTCAATTCAAAATGTAAATGTGGACCACTTGATCCACCTGTGTTTCCAGAAAATCCAATGATTTCTGTTTTTTTTAGTTTAATTTCTCCTTGTTTAAAGAACTTTTCAATTTCAAATCTTTTTTTATCGTATTGCAATTTTTTTATAATCTGCTGAATTTTTGGTGAAAATTTTTTAAGGTGAGCGTATACTGATGTTGTACCATCATAGTGTCTTATGTAGACTGCTTTTCCATAACCAGATGTAGAAACTTTAACTCTTATTAAATCCCCATCATCTATTGCTCTTACTCTGAACCCCTCTTTCCCTTGTGTCTTTATATCAATACCTGTGTGAAAATGAGTTTTTCTAAATTCTCCAAAAGTTCCTGATAAAAGAATAGGAATTTCAACAGGGCTAAATCTTTCCTGAGAGAATAAGTTATTGTAAGAAATAAAGATTATTAAAATGATTCTAAATAACAATCTCATATATTATATATATCCTTCAAATTTAAATTATTAAATTATAAATTTTAATATTTTATATTTTCAATTAATTAATTTAAATCATAAATGGTTTTTCAATTTTATTTGTTGCCTGATATATATGTTTTTACAAAATCTCTAGATTTTAATAAACACACCCTGTTATTCTTTAATGAATCAAATCATAATACATCTATTATTGAGAAAAATAAAGCGATTAAGTTAAAAATAGATTATACTTTTGAATCTAGGTGTATAAAGCTCTTATCAAAAACAAAATTGACTGATATTGGTATTTCCTCAAAAATTACATCTATCCTAGCATCAAATAATATAGCATGTAATGTTATTTCTGGTTATGATAACGATTATTTTTTTGTCCCTTTTAATGATGGTTTAAAAGCGTACCAAATTTTAAATTCTTTATCTTAATTTAATTTGATTTTGATTACATAAAATGAAATTAGCTAACTTTATTGATAAGATCAATAAATAATGAATCATACGGAAGAACAGGTTAGAGAAATCGAAAAAAATGTAATCCTACTTTTAAACAAATTAAAGGATAATCATCTTTTAATTCATTCTTTACAATCAAAATTAAAGGAATTAGAGTCCAGTAATTCAAGTTTCAGTGAAGAGATAAGCTTGCTAAAGCAAAAAAATAAAAGTTTATCCGTTGCAAATTCTTTGTTAGGAAGTGATGAAAACAAAGGAGAGACGAAGGGTAAGATTAACTCATTAATAAATGAAATCGATACCTGTTTAAATCAATTAGAATCATCTTTTTAATTCATGGAAAACAAAATCAAAATAAAAGTTAAAATTGCTGATAGAATCTATCCTCTAACAATTCGACCTGAACAAGAAGAAGCAATAAGATTATCTGTCAAAAAAATTGATCAAATGATAAAACAGCTTGAGCAAAGCTATGCAGTTAGAGATAAGCAGGACGTTCTAGCTATGTGTTCATTGCAGTATGCAACTAAACTAATTCAAAAGAATAATTTTGATGATGTTCAAAATCAAGAAAATTTAAAAAAGCTTTCAAATATTAATGAATTGATTAAAGAACATATTACTAATTTTTTGTAATTTTCGGTAATTATCTGCGTTAGCTTATTTTTTTGATAAACTCAACGAAATTTTTTATAAAGGGTAAGTCCGTTTGGTAAAAGCATGCTTTCTCGAAAAGACCCTTGATCCAGAGGTTAGCCCAAATCCTGTTTATATAGGAGTTTATACAAAACCTAAGTTAGCGCAGATTTTTATATCAAAAAACTGTAGCATAACCCAGCAAACAAAGCTCCACAGATTGGACCTAGGATTGGAATCCAAGAGTATGCCCAGTCTGCATCTTTTTCTTTTCTTGGCAATAATTGATAAATAATTCTTGGACCCAAATCTCTCGCTGGATTTATAGCATATCCAGTGGTGCCACCGAGTCCCATTCCTATAACCCAAACTAAAATCCCAACAGGTAATGACTCCAATGAACCTATTCCAAAATTTATAGTCTCAATGTTTTCAAAAGCAATATTTGGATTTACAATAAAGAAAATACAGAATACCAAAATAAAGGTTCCAACAAACTCGCTAAAAAAATTATTTTTAAAATTTCTAATTGCTGGACCTGTTGAAAATGTACTCAAGACAATTTTTTCATCCTTGGTTTGCCTGTAATGATCAATATAAACTAAATAAACGATCCAGGATCCAAACATAGCTCCTGCAAGTTGAGAAATCATATATGGCAAAACCATTTTCCAAGTAAATTTTCCTGCCGTTGCTAGCCCTATAGTGACAGCAGGGTTTAAATGAGCACCGCTATATTTGCCAGCTACGTAAGCACCTACAAAAACTGAAAATCCCCAAGCTGATGTGATAAGAATCCAAGGTGATTGACCTTCAGCCTTTGTTTTCTTTAGATTTACATTTGCCACAATTCCACATCCAAGAAGAAGTAAAATTGCAGTCCCAATAAATTCAGCAATTAGCGGATTGTTCATCATACTATATAGTTTCTTGCTACTTTTTCAAAGTTAGCACTTTCATTTTTAATCCAATTTGTGTTTTTTTTCATTTCTTTAGCCATAATTTCCAATACTTTGGGTGCAATTCTTAGACACTCTCTTGCATCTAGAAACAAGGATCTTGTTCTTCTAGCCATAACATCTTCAAGATTCATTGCCATTTCATTTCGAATTGACCATATTATTTGATTTTTTGAAATAAAAAACTTTTTACTAATTGATGAATTACCTTGATCACACAAGCTTTCAATTTTTTCTATATCTGTTCCGTAAAAATGTATCGGGTTTTTCCAGTTAGATGAATAATCATATCCATGAATGGTAAGATTATGAGTAATACACTCTCTTTCGTGAAGACCAGCTACCGATCGAGCAGTATTTACAGTGTCTTCAGCCATCTTTCTATATGTCGTCCACTTTCCCCCAACTATACTAATAAGACCTGATGTACTTACCGTAACTTTGTGATGTCTAGATATCTCTTTAGTAGCCTTTTCATTATTTTCTGTAGCTGCTAAGGGTCTTAGACCTGCGAAAACACTTTTTATATCTTTAAAAGTTGGTGCGCTTTTCATATATGATCCAGCATTTTTTAAAATAAACTTGATTTCTTCGCGAAGTGGTTTGGGCTCTATATTGCATTTTTCAATTTGAGTATCCGTAGTTCCAACAATGACGTAATTATTCCATGGCACTGCGAAAAGGACTCTACCGTCTGTTGTGTGTGGGACCATAATTGCATGATTACCAGCCAAAAAAGACTTATCTAACACAATGTGTACACCTTGACTAGGAACTATTGTTTTTTTTCTTTTTTTTATATCTAAATTGGTTATTGAATCAGAAAAAACACCTGTTGCATTGATAACTCCTTTGGCCATTATCTTGTAGCTTTTATTTTTAATGGAATCCCTCGCAATAACACCAGAAATCATATCTTTTTCTTTAACTAAATCTTCAACTCCAAAATAATTTATCAAAGTTGCCCCATGATTTTCTGCAGTTTGTGCTAAGCTAATAGCCATTCTAGCATCATCAAATTGTCCGTCATGATATATTACTCCACCTTTTAAACCACTTTTTTTAACATTTGGAATTAATTTGATTATCTCATCTCTGCTAAGTAAAGTTGAAGGTCCAAGTCCCAACTTCCCAGACATCATATCATAGATTTTTAGGCCAATCCCATAGAACGGGCTGTTCCACCAATCATATGAGGGGATAACAAAACTCAAATCTCTTACTAGGTGAGGTGCATTTTTTCTCATTATCCCCCTTTCTCTTAACGCCTCTACAACAAGTGAGATATCTCCGTTTTGTAGATATCTTACACCACCGTGAGCTAGTTTGGTGCTTCTAGAAGAGGTTCCCTTTGAAAAATCATATTTTTCTATTAGCAATGTTTTATAACCTCTACTTGCAGAATCTACAGCAATTCCCAAGCCTGATGAGCCTCCTCCAATAATGATTAAATCCCATTTTTTTTTTTTTGATATTTTATTAAGACTTTTTAATCTATCCATTTATCATCTTAATTCTTTTGTTCCACTCATCTATTACTATTTGTGTTTTTTTTGAGTCAGATTCAGGATGATAAGTAATATCTTTTTCCCATAACCTTTCTATTTCTTCAATATTTTTCCAAAAACCTACGGATAAACCTGCAAAAAAAGCAGCTCCTAATGCAGTTGACTCTGGAGATTTAGATCTTACAACATCTTTGTTAAGTAAATTTGCTTGCACTTGCATCAAAAGATCGTTTTTAGAAGCACCGCCGTCAACTTTTAATTCAGCAAATTCAAAACCTGCATCTTTTTGCATTTCTAAAATAATTTCTCTTGATCTCAATGCTATTGCTTCTAACGCTGCTCTTGCAATGTGAGATTTATTGGAGTCTCTAGTAAGACCAAATATTGTTCCAGTAGCATTTGGATTCCAATACGGCGCACCTAATCCAGATAAAGCGGGAATAAATGTTATTCCTCCATTATCATCTACTTGTTTAGCCAAATTCTCAATTTCAGATGCATTTTTTATTATGTTTAATTTATCTCTAAGCCATTGAACTATTGCACCAGCAATAAAAACACTTCCTTCTAAAGCGTAAGTCACTTCATTGTTTAATTTCCAAGCTATTGTTGATAACATCCTATTTTTTGATTTAATAATTTTTTTTCCAGTATTCATTATACAAAAACATCCAGTTCCATAGGTGTTTTTAACATCTCCTTCTTTTATACACATTTGTCCAAACAGTGCTGATTGTTGGTCACCAGCAATTCCACTAATTGGGATTTTTTTTCCAAATAAAGATGAATCTGTATGGCCTATAATCTCTGAGGAACTAACAACTTTTGGTAGTAGTTCCTTAGGTATATTTAAGATATCTAAAAGTTCATCATCCCATTGTAAAGTGTTTATGTTAAAAAGAAGGGTTCTGCTTGCATTGGTTACGTCAGTAACATGAACTTTTCCTTTTGTTAATTTCCATATTAGCCAAGTATCTATAGTTCCAAAGGCAAGTTTTCCTTTATCTGCAAGTTCTCTAGCATCTTCAACATTATCTAATATCCATTTAACTTTTGTTCCTGAAAAGTAAGCATCTAGGACAAGTCCTGTTTTTTCAAGAAAGGTGGTTGTTTGGTTACTCAAATTTTCACACATTTTCGCCGTTCTTCTATCTTGCCAGACTATTGCGTTATATATTGGTTTTCCATTGTCTCTGTTCCATATTACAGTTGTTTCCCTTTGATTTGTAATTCCAATTGATTTAATTTTTTCTACATCTATCTTATCATTTTTTAAAACTTCTTTTATTGCTTTTAGTTGAGTCTCCCATATTTCATTTGGATCATGCTCAACCCAACTTTTTTTTGGAAAAATTTGCGTAAACTCAAATTGTGAAATAGCTAATTGCTCGATTTTTTTGTTAAAAGCTATAGTTCTGGAGCTTGTGGTTCCTGCATCGATGGCTATAATACTTTCCATTTTAATTTATAATAGGTTTGACTTTTAAATTTTTATTAATGTTATTTTTGTATCGGTAATAACTAAAACCCTCTTGCAAACAACTTGATCCTGAATTTCCTTGTTTGTCCAATGCTAAAAAAGCAACTTGAAATTTTGGACTTTTATTTTTTCTATAAATTCTTAAGATAGCTTCCTCGCAAGCTTGTTTTGGGGTTTTTCCATTTCGCATTAGTTCAACTACCAGAAATGACCCAACAATTTTTATAATTTCTTCACCCATCCCGGTAGCAACAGCACCGCCTACATTGTTATCTATGTACAATCCAGAACCAATAATAGGAGAGTCCCCAATTCGACCTTCCATTTTATATGCTAAACCACTTGTACTGCAGACCCCGCCGATATTTCCTTTTTTGTCTAGACAAAGAATACCGATGGTATCATGGTTATCTACATTTGTTTTGGGGTTATAAACTGACTTCTTTTTCCACTCCATCCACTTTTTTTTTGAATCATCAGTTAGTAAAGAGTTTAATTTGTAACCATTATTTAAAGCAAAATTTTGAGCCCCTTTTCCAGATAAAATCACATGAGGTGTTTTTTCCATAACATCTTTTGCTAAAGAGCTAACATTAATAATTTTTTCAACCCCTAAAACGGATCCACAATTCCCTTTGTAATCCATAACGGCAGCATCTAGAGTAACTGTACCTTCTCTATCTGGGGCACCTCCATATCCAACAGTCGAATTTTTGGGATTTTCTTCTTCAACATTTGCTCCAATGATTGCAGACGATAACGCATCCTTTCCAGTTTCTAGTGCCATTCCAGCTTGAAAGTTTGCCTCTTTAAAGTCCCATGTGCAAATTGATATAGGATTTTTTACCACAGAGTTATTTTTTTTTTTATTAGCGTAAGCTTTTTCTTTCACAATTGATGCTGCACCAACACCTATTAACAACCTATTAAAAAATAATCTTCTATTCATGATTGTAATTTATTAAAATACAATTAGCTGACCTAACATTGGTAAATATTTAATATATTCGACGGATGTAAAATTTGACAATTTGTATGAACCCAATTGAATTTTATCAAATTAAATCCCAAGAAAATTATGAAACTGCAAGGACTAGAGCAATAGATAATCCAGAGCTATTTTGGTCTGAAATTGCATCTACCTTTAGTTGGTTTAAAAAATGGGATCAAATATTAAGTTTTGATTGGAGCATACCAAAAACAGAGTGGTTTATAAATGGTAAACTAAATATAACTGTTAATTGTTTAGATAGACACGTGGATAAAAACCCTGACAAATTAGCAATTTTATGGGAGCCCAATGATCCAAATGATAAATCAGTAAAATATACTTATAGTGAGCTTCTTTCTTTGGTATGTAAATTTGCAAATGGTTTAAAGAACCAGGGCATTAAAAAAGGGGATAGAGTTTGTATTTATATGCCCATGGTACCTGAGCTGACTATTGCTGTTCTTGCGTGTGCAAGAATAGGTGCTGTTCATTCTGTAGTTTTTGGTGGTTTTTCTGCAGCAGCATTATCAACTAGGATAAATGATGCCAAATGTAATCTTTTAATTACAGCAGATGGAGCTTTTAGAGGTGATAAAACTGTTCCTTTAAAAAAAATTGTAGATGAAGCCTTAGATGAATGTAAAAGCATAAAAAAATGTATTGTTTTACAAAGGACGTTCCAAAAGATCAAATGGAATGAAAGAATTGATATCTGGTGGCATGATTTTATCGAAGGTCTTTCAGATTACTGTGAACCAGAAGTAATGGATTCGGAAGATCCATTGTTTATTTTATACACATCTGGTTCCACTGGGAAACCAAAAGGTATGGTTCATACTTGCGCTGGTTACATGGTCTATACTGCTTATACATTTTTGAACGTATTTCAATATAAACAGGGTGATATATATTGGTGCACAGCAGACATTGGATGGATAACTGGCCATAGCTATATGATATATGGTCCTATGGCAGTTGGTGCTACTTCCGTTCACTTTGAAGGTATACCTTCTTATCCAAATTGGAATAGATTTTGGAAAGTATGTGAAAAATATAAGGTAAATCAATTTTATACAGCTCCCACCGCTATAAGAACACTAGCAAAACAACCATTAAAATTAATTGACGGACACGACTTAAGTTCGTTAAAGGTTCTGGGTTCTGTTGGTGAACCAATTAATCTTGAGGCTTGGAATTGGTATAATCAAAATATAGGAAAAAATAAAACTCCAATTGTTGATACATGGTGGCAAACTGAAACTGGTGGAATAATGATATCCTCACTAGCAGGTGTAACAGATCAAAAACCCACATTTGCAACAAAACCTATACCAGGAATTAGACCAGTTCTTTTAAATAATGAAGGTCAGGAGATTATAGAAAAAGAGGCTGAAGGTATCTTAGCTATTAAATTTCCGTGGCCAGGTATCGCTAGGACAATTTATGGAGATCATACTAGATATAAAGAAGTTTATTTCAATGCATATGAAGGATATTATTTTCCTGGTGATGGTTCTTTAAGAGACCTAGATGGAAATTTTAGAATAACAGGTAGAGTAGATGATGTCGTAATAGTTTCGGGACACAATCTTGGAACAGCTCCAATTGAGAATTCAATCAATGAACATAAGGATGTAGCTGAGAGTGCTGTTATAGGATATCCCCATGAGGTTAAAGGAAATGCTTTAATGGCGTATGTGATTTTAAAAAGTAAAATTGAAACTAGTAAATTAACTGTTGAACTTAGGGATTTGGTT
Organism: uncultured Bacteroidota bacterium; assembly: GCA_902593075.1. Taxonomy (GTDB): domain Bacteria; phylum Bacteroidota; class Bacteroidia; order Flavobacteriales; family Flavobacteriaceae; genus TMED96. Next base: position 17,074 of record CACJHA010000018.1, on the reverse strand, counting down.
TCTAATCAAATTGGGCCCATTGCAAAACCCGAAAAAATCATTGTTGTTTCAGGTTTGCCCAAAACAAGAAGCGGAAAGATTATGAGAAGAATACTTAGAAAATTAGCAGCCGGTGATTTCGAAAAGCTAGGTGATATTTCTACTTTGTTAAATCCAGAAGTTGTAGATGAAATTAAAAATAAACTAGCTAAATAGAAAAAATATTGAGCTTGCAGCTGTTAGAATTAAGATAAGTTTAGAATAGTATTTATCAGTAATTTTATCAACGATATATACACCAATTATAAGGCCTAAAAAAACAAATGGCGTCATCTTTAGACTTTCAACTAGACTATAATAGTTTATAGTTTGCCAAAAAAAAACATGAAAGGGTAGTTTAATTATATTTATTAAAAAAAATATATAGGCAGAAGATGAAATGAAGGGTTTTTTTTTCACTTTCATAGCTATAAAATAAATATTTGCAAGTGGACCAGCTGCATTACCTATCATTGTTGTAAAACCAGCAGATCCTCCTAATAGGGGACCAAAACTCCAGTGCTTTGAAATTAATTTTGATATTTTATCATTCATAAACAACATGATTAGAACAGATAAAAAAATCACAATAGACATAAGTCTTTTAAAAGCTATCTCATCAATAATATCACCAGTTAAAGTGGCAAAAAGCACTCCAATAGCCATCCATGGAATAAGTTGAAAGATGTATTTCCAAACTATGTTTTTTTTATAATAAATTATTGCAAAAAGGTCTCCAACAATTAAAAGAGGCAACAAAATTCCAGTTGATACCTTGGGTTCATATGCGTATGCAAGTAGAATCACAAAAAAAACACCAATACCTTTAACACCAGCTTTAGATATTCCTACAATGATTGATGCTAGTATTGAGAGTATTAAAGGTAAAAATTCCACAAGCTGATCTAAAGTTGGGGTGAAAGTAAACATTTATTATTTATTATTAAAAATTCTTAAATTGCAAAAAAAAACAATTTGAAAGACTTAAAGTACTTGTTTGCTTACTCAATTCCTTTGGTTACTCTTATTTCAATACATTTTAAGGGAATCTTTTCATATACTGCACCCATTTATGCATTTATATTTATTCCTATTCTAGAAATTATTTTAAAAGACTCAGATAAGAAATACACCGAAGAAGAGAAAAGTAATAGACTCGCTAACTTTTTATTTGATGTTTTACTTTATTTAAATCTTCCTTTTGTATTTTCAATTCTTTTTTATGGTTTTTTTGTAATTACAAGCTCTACATACTTTTTTTATGAATATTTTGGAATGATTATGTCTTTAGGTATTTTGCTTGCAACAAATGCCATTAATGTTGCTCATGAGTTAGGACACAGAAAATCACAATTTGAAAAAACTCTTTCAAAAATATTGTTAATGCCTTGTCTTTACATGCATTTTTATATTGAACATAATTTTGGTCATCATATAAATGTTGCTACTCCTAAAGATCCTGCAACTTCAAAATTTAATCAAAGTGTTTACAATTTTTGGTTTACATCCGTTTTTTGGCAATATATTAATGCTTGGAAAACTCAAATTTTAATTCTCAAAAGAAATAATAAAAGTTTTATCTCTTTTCAAAATGACATGATTTGGTACATTGCTTTTCAGAGTTTATATCTCCTTTTTGTTTTTTATGTCTTTGGACCGAAGGGATTAATTGTAGCCTTAATAGTCGGAGTTATTTCATTCCTGTTTCTTGAGACAATCAATTACATAGAGCATTATGGTCTTGAGAGAAAAATTTTGCCTTCTGGAAGGTATGAAAGAGTTCAACTACATCACTCATGGAATTCTAATCATATTATTGGAAGAATTGTCTTATATGAACTAACACGTCATAGTGATCATCATTTTTCTGCCTCAAAAAAATATCAAATTCTAGAAAATCAGCCTATAAGTCCACAATTACCCTATGGATACCCAACTTCTATTTTAATTGCCTTAGTACCGCCTGTTTGGTTTAAATTAATGAATTCTAGAATTCCAAATAAATAATTATTTGTATCCGGTTTCGGCCAACAGAACCAAGAGTGCCAAGTGTATTGCTTTGTAACCGTCTTTGTTTAACCACCACTCATCTAAAGAGTGATTTTTTCCACCGTCACCACCTCGTCCTATTGTTATAGCTGGTAAACCGAGCGCAATTGGTACATTTGAATCTGTAGAACCTATAGTTAATTTTGGCTTTCCTCCCATATAGTTTGTTGCTGCAATTGCTCTTTGAACCAAATGATTTTTTACATCAATTTTTCCAGATGGTCTATTCCCAATTTTATTTATTTCTAGTTCTAAATCTGGTCCTATTCTTTTCATAGCATTTTGCTTTGCTAATGCATCTTCTGATGTCTTTTTAAGAATGAGCTCCATATCATTTAGATTTTCAGGTCTAACTGAGCGAATATCAATCAGCATAATGGATTCGTATGGAATAGAGTTTATTGATGTACCACCGTTGATTACTCCAACATTGTAACTGGTTTTAGGTCCTTTTGAAGTGTACTCATCTGCTTTTTCAACAAATTTTGATATGGCATCACCAAGGGCATGATGTGGATTTGCAAGGCCAAAAGCGCCCCATGAGTGACCACCCGGGCCTTTAAATTTAACCTCGTATCTATATGAACCTAATCCTTGGTTATTAATTCTCCCTAAACCGCCACCGTCAACTGCAATCCATGAATCAATCTTAGGTTTATTGTTTTTAAAGAGGTACTTAACCCCTCTTAAATCCCCAAGTCCTTCTTCACCAACTGTCCCAATTATTAAGATATTGTCTCGAGTTTTAATCTCACTTTTTTTTATCGCCTCTGCAATCGTTAACAACATCGCTAAACCTCTAGTGTCATCTGCTACACCTGGTGCAAACAAAGTATCATTTTTTATTCTTACTTTAACATCTGTACCTTCGGGGAAAACTGTATCTAAATGGCCATCTATGGCTACGTTTCTTTTGCCCTCATATCCTTTTATAAGGCCAAGAACATTGCCAACGGAGTCAATCCAAACTTCGTCTATTCCTATTTCCTTAAGTCTTTTAGAAAACTCCAATGCTTTTTTTTCTTCTTTAAAGGGAGGAGCTTCAATCTCAGTTAATTCAATTTGATTTTTAATTGTTTTTGGTTCTAAATCTAAAATTACCTGAAAAGCAGTTTTTACTTCCTTTTTGTTTGCTAGTCTTTTTATTTCTCTGGTGTACTTTACATCTTCTTTAATTATATCTTGAGAGTGAGAGACATAATTTAATAAAAGAATTAAGCTTAGTATCATTTTTTTTTTCATTGCATAAATTTTAATACATTAAAATAAAAATTTTTGCTCTTTTAAAAAATAATTTATCTCCAAGAGGTTTTTGTAAACAAATACAAATAAATTACTTTTGCTGCACATTGTTTAATGTGCTACTAAATCGGGGTGTAGCGTAGCCCGGTCATCGCGCCTGCTTTGGGAGCAGGAGGTCGCAGGTTCGAATCCTGCCACCCCGACTTTATAGCATTTGGTGGCGTAGCTCAGCTGGATAGAGCATCTGCCTTCTAAGCAGACGGTCGCAGGTTCGAATCCTGCCGCCATCACTTTCATTATTTTAATGAGTAATTTTAAGTATAGAATTTTTATGTTATTCAAACTCCCTGCAGCTTGGTTGATGGGAGTAAAAGTGAGTGTGATAAACAATTCCGATTGTATATGCACATTAAAGTATAGATGGATTAATCAAAATCCATTTAAATCGATTTTCTGGGCTGCACAAGGCATGGCTGCAGAATTTGCAACTGGAGCTCTATTGATGAGAGAAATTGAGTTAAGCAAAAAAAATATATCAATGTTGCTCGTTGATGTAGAAGCAAAGTTTACAAAAAAAGCGATAGGAAAAATATCTTTTAAATGTGACAAGGGCCTTATGATTAAAGAAATTGTGGGTTCTTTAAATTCTCAAAATACAAAAAGGACAATGTGGATTGATTCTATAGGTGTTGACGAAAGTGGACAGGAGGTTTCTAAATTTAAGTTTAACTGGTCAATTCTACTCAAAAAATAATTCAATTTAAATTACGCAGTTAGTCATTTCAAAGAAATATTTTTTGAATAAAATTCTCTAAATATAACTTTAAGCGAAGTATAGAAGGGTATTGCAAAAACCAATCCCATTAAGCCAAATAGGGTTCCAGAAATTATTATTACGATAAATATTTCAAGAGGATGGGACTTAACCGATTTTGAAAATATAAAAGGTTGGCTGAAAAAATTATCAATTAATTGGCCAACTACAAAACCAATCATTACATATATTGTATTTGGGACAACAACAGAGCTAAAATCTTGGTCAAGATTTGAAGTCATACATAATATTAACATTAAAAATCCGCTAATCAAAGGACCTATGTATGGAATCAAATTTAAGATTGCACATAAAAAAGCTATTATCAAAGCATTTTTAATTTGAAATATTAACAAAAATGTACTGTAGATAAAAAATAGAATAGATATTTGAATTATTAAACCAATGAAATATCTTGAAAGTAAATCTTTAATTTCCTCAAACGACTTTTTTAACCTAGAATGCGTTTTCTTATTAAAGAAAAAGAAAATGCTATTCTCAAGTAAATCAGAGTCTTTTAAGAAGAAAAAGGATATAAATATAATTGAAAATAACCCAATTGTAAACCCGCCTAGAATGTCAACGAAGTGATTTAAAAAAATTGGGATAGAAGATAAATTCAAAAATTCAAAAAAATTAAGATTAGTGAATAAATCATTAATGTTAGATTTATTTAAATCAATATAAATGGCAATTTCGTTAAATAATCTGTTTATTCTTTTTTCTAATAAATTTATATCAAGAAGCGATAGATTTTCAGTTTGTTGAATGATAAGTGGGACTAATAAAGAAAAAAAACCTAATATTAAAAGAATGATAAATGATATAGTAAAAATTGAGGCTATATTTTTATTAAATTTTAATTTTTTAACAAAAAATATCACAAATGGTCTTCCGATTAATGACACAACAGCTGCTAAAAAAATATATAAAATAATAGATTTCAAAAGATAAATTGAATACAAAAGCAATGAGAGCAACAAAACATACAAAGCTCCTTTTAAAACTCCTTTGGCTACTATTTTTTCATTCATTGTTCAAAGATATAAATTAATCATTATTCACTTGCTAGCATTAACGAACACGCAACTATTGCTGCTGTTTCAGCTCTTAACCTATTTGATCCCAATGTTACTTCATTATAATTGTTTTCTCTTGCAAAATTTATTTCATCCAAACTAAAATCGCCTTCTGGACCAATAATAATTGCCTTATTTTTAACTTTTTTCAGAGCTTTTGGAATTGTTGTTTTTTTTCCTTCATTGCAGTGTGCAATCATACCATACTTGTTCTTTAAAATAAAATCTTTAAAACTAGTTGCTTTATTTAACTTAGGTAAATGATATTGAAGTGATTGTTTTAAAGAGGAAATTATAATTTTATTACATCTGTCATAATTTATAGATTTTTTCAAAGAGTTTTCACATATTAAAGGGGTAATTTCTCTAATCCCTAATTCAGTTGCTTTACTAACTACCAATTCAAAAAAATTGGACTTTTTTAAAGGTGAAAGAGCTATGTGAGTGCTTTGGTCTTTAATTGTGTGATGAATGATATCTCTTACTTTAAAGCAAAGATCATTTTGTTTAGTGCATATTTCTACTATAGCCTCTAGACCTTTCCCATTTGTAAAATTCAAAAAATCACCCTTTTTTTTTCTTAAAACTTTTTCAATGTGTTTAATTTCACTTTTATCAGTAAAAACTTCACTTGAATCTGCATTTAAATTTTGATCAAAAAAAAGATTCATAGCTCATATTTTATAATTTGATAAAGCCTTTTGTTTTAAATTCCCTAAATGCGAATTTTTGTACTTTAAATATCCAACAAGACCAATCATTGCAGCATTATCAGTAGTATAATTAATATTTGGGATATAAGTTTTCCAATTATTTTTTTTCCCTTCATGATTTAATCTTTTTCTCAGTTCAGAATTTGCTGCAACTCCACCTCCAATAGCAATTTGAGTAATTCCTGTTTTTTTAGTAGCTAATTCAATTTTTAACATTAGTATTTCAATTAAAGTGTATTGGATAGAAGCACATAAATCTTCAACATTTTTTTCAATAAAATTTTGGTCTAGAATTACATTTTTATTTATAAAATTTAAAACGGATGTTTTGAATCCACTAAAACTAAAGTCTAAATCTTTAACTTTAGGTATAGGGAATTTAAATTTTTTTGGATTTCCATTCTTCGAATATTTATCTATTATTGGTCCTGCCGGATAATCAAACCCCATTGCTTTACCACATTTATCAAAAGCTTCACCGATTGCATCATCAAGTGATCCTCCTATTTCATTCATTGTAAAATAATCTTCTACCATTACAATTTGAGTATGACCTCCTGATACTGTTATTCCTAGGAATGGAAATTCTGGTTTACTTTGCTTGTTATCAATAAAATGACAAAGTATGTGTCCGTGCATATGGTTTACTTCAATTAATGGAATTTTTAGACCCATACTTAGTGATTTAGAAAATGATGAACCAATTAATAATGAACCTAAAAGGCCAGGACCTCTTGTATAAGCTATAGCATTTAGTTGTTTTTTTTCAATCCCAGCTTTTTTCAAAGCCATTTCTACAACAGGAATAATATTAATTTGATGAGCACGTGAAGCAAGTTCAGGAACAACACCTCCGTATTCTATATGTATTTCTTGTTTAGCAATTACATTTGATAGTACAACGTCATTTTCTAAAATTGCGGCTGCAGTATCATCACATGATGACTCAATTCCTAAAATGTAGCATGGTTTTTGCATATCATTTGTTATTTTTAACAAGTAAAAATTAATCGATTATTAAGAGACCTTTAAAGATATTGTTTTTTGTTTTTTCAGGAATTACTATTTTTTTAATTTCCTTCTATCTATTCTTTCAAAGAAAAGAAATCAAAGTAAAATTAGTTAAAAATATCCTTGAATCTGAATTAACTTTTCTTGACAATAAATTATTTTTTGATGATTTAGACATAAATGACCAAACCCTAAATTTTTATGGTGTTAAGATTTTAGATTTAAAAGGAAATGACCTTCTATTTGTAAACAATTTAAAAATAAAGCTTGAAGGTTACAGCCAATTAAAATCTAAAAACCTAAATATAAATTCAATCGAACTAGTAAATCCAAAATTATATTTAGAGAAGTATTCTGATAGTAAGATCACAAATCTTGAATTATTTTTAGAATCAATTAAAATAAAAGGACTTCTAGAAAAATTAAAAATTCAAAATTTAATTATCTCAAATTCGAGTATAGATTACAGACTAGATAATAAAAATCAAAATTCAATAGTTAAAAACCTTAATCTCATATTTGATGAAATTGCAATCAATTCAGATTCACTAAATATAAGTCTCAAATCTTCCAGCTTTGAATCAAATGAATTCGGAAATTTAAAGAATGCAAGTTTAAAATTAAATAAGGTCTATGATAACATATACATTGACCAATTAGATTTAATTTATAATGAATATTCTATCAACGGAAAGGGAGATTTATTTTACTGCTTAGATAATCTCTCTAAAAACCTTGAAAACTTTGTTTTTAGCGACTTTTCACTTGAAGCTACTATTCCAAAAAAGTCTTTTTCCAAATATGAATTTCTTCAAGATATTAAAATCAAAAATAGATTTTCTGGTTCGATAAATAACCTATTTTCAAAGTTTAAAATTAGTGTTTCAGATAAATCATATTCTGAGGGCTTTTTTACTATGAAATTTAATTCTAGTGATGATGTAAGCATTGAAGGTGAAAAAATTTATACTATTTTTCAAAAGGATGATGTAAACAAGTTTGTTAAAACAAATGCGCCTGATTTTTTATCTGGAGAGTTTAAACTTTTAAACAATCTTGAACTAACCACAGATTTTAAATCTCAATTAAACTCTTTTATTGAAATTGAATCAAAACTCAGTATTGATAATGGCTTTATTCGGTCAAATATTGACTTAGAAAAGAAAGAAAATAAATGGAGAGTAAATAATTCAACCTCTTTTAATGATTTTTACTTTTATAATTTTTATCAAAAGTCAGGTAAAATCAAATTTAGTGGCGTTTCCAGTTTAAGTACCGTGCTTAAAGATTTGAAGAGTATTGAATCTTTAAATTTAAAGGCTTCTCTAGACTCATTTGACTTTAATAACCGAATATTAAATGATATAAATATTTCATTGAATAAAAATTTCAATGACACATATAATTTGACTACAAATATTAATGACAAAAAATTAAAATTACTCTTATCCTCTTCATTTTCTAATCAGTTTGATAAAATTCTAAACCTTAAATCTTCATTATTTGTTTCAGATTTTTTATACTTCTTAAATCCTTCTGATAAAAATGAAAAAAATATATTTTTTGATATTGATTATAATAGTTATAAAAGTCCAGGTTATATTTTTCTAAGTAATATAAGTTTTAACGAAACTTCATTTAGTCCATTTGTTTTAAATTTCAAAACATTATCAAATAAAGAGAATCAAATATTTTCTAATAACGAGGTTTTTAACCTCTCTCTATCTTCTAATGTTAAATACAGTAATCTATACAGTTTTCTTTTAGAAAATTTTGAACTCTTTTTTAATCAAAACCAACCAAAACAATCAAATTCATTTCTAAGTTTAAGTGTTTTCTTAAAAGAAAAGTTCATAAAGGCATTGTACCCAGAACTTAACAATCCGTCCGCAATAAAATTTGAATTAGGATTAAGAGACAAATTCAATAATTCTTATATTGAATTTGATGTACCATTTTTATCCACTAAAACATATAAAATCGAATCTTTATCTCTAAAACTTGATAGAAATAGAGAACTGTTCAAATTCGATATTGGGACTTTCAAAAACAATAATTTTTTATTCAAAAAATTAAAATTAATTACAAACATTGATAAGATAAATAGGACCTTCCTAAATGGTTTGTATGGCGAAAAAGAAGAGAAATTTGAAATTATTTTTGATAATAAAATTTTAAATAATAAAATCACCTTTAACCTTAATGATATTTCTTTTTATTTGGATAGAGAACTTTGGAAATTAAAAGATTCAACTTCTTCAATCACATACAACCAAAACACAAAAGAATTAAAATTGATAAATCTTTTGCTAGAGAGTAAAAATCAATCTATTAATTCAAGTATTAGATACAAATCTACTGACGATTTCGATTTAAAATTGATTACAAAAGATTTAAAAATCAATCAATTTTTATCAAAAAATGAAAAATTTGATTTGAGTGGTTTTTTGTCTTCGGAAATAATTATAAATCAAAATGCAGAACTCCAAAGTGCTACTGCAAATATAATAACCAAAAATCTTGTTTTAAATCAAAATCTAATTGGTGATTTTGATTTTAGTCTCAGTGGTAGCCCTATTTATAAAACCTATAAAATTACTACTTCAGTTGTAAACGATAGTAAAAGAAGCATTCAAGGACTTGGGAATATTTTTATAGTTGATAAAAACATAAATCTTGATATTGACTTTGATCTTGATAATTTTGATTTATCCTTTTTGTCGTCGTTCGGTAAAAATAAAGTAAACAAAATAAATGGATTTGTAACCGGTAATCTTAACTTATGGGGATCATTGTCTGAAATTAAACTAAAAGGGCAAACATTTATTAATAAAGGAAATCTATATTTACCAATAACAAATACAGAGTATAAGATTAAAGATAGAACTCCAATATACTTTCAAGACCAATCTATAAAGTTTGTTAACACAGAGATAGTTGATAGTTATGAAAATACTTTTGCTACTGCGAGTGGAAATCTTTTCCATAAAAATTTTAAGGAATGGGGTATTGATTTAGATGTAACTTCTCAAAGATTATTAGTATTTAACAAAACAAAAAATTTAGAATCTCGTTTTTATGGAAAAGGTTTTCTAAATGGAGAAGCCTCATTTAAGGGATTATTCAAATCACTAAATTTATCCGTTTCAGGTGTTACTGCTAACGGAACAAATATAGTTATACCCTGGCAAGAAAATAAAGGTTTGTCAGATACATCTTTCATTGATTTTGTTCCAAAATCTCAAAATAAAGAGAATGAATCTGCAAATGGAGTATCATCTTTTGATGAACAACTTCGTGGATTTGAAATGATATTTGACCTTGATATCACAAGAGATGCGGAATTAGAGATAGTCGTAGATCAAAAATCTGGTAGCACTTTGTCTGGAAAAGGAAATGGGAAAATTTTAATTGAAACCAATACGGATGGAAAGTTTAATATTTTTGGTGACTATATAACTTATGATGGAACCTACAATTTTAAAAATTTAGGTTTAATTGATAAAAAATTTATTGTAAAACCTGGTGGATCAATAATATGGAACGGAGACCCTACAGATGCTCAACTAAATATATTAGCTACTTACGAGGTCCCTGGGGGAGCAAACCCGGCCTTATTAGTTGATAACCCGAATTTTAACAGAAAAATCCCCACAAATGTTTCAATTCAGTTAATTGGTAATTTGCTAAAACCGAATGATCCTATTTTTGATATAACATTTCCAAATACAACCGGTGTTATTTCATCTGAAATAAATTATCGTTTGTCAGATCAAGAAATAAGACAAACTCAAGCTCTTTCCTTATTATCACAAGGTATTTTTATTAGTCAAGTGTCAGTTTCTTTTCAGGGAATTACAAATAATTTATATGAAAAAGCCTCGGATGTATTAAGCACGTTAATAGGAGGATCAGGAGAGTCAAAATTAAATGTTGGTTTAAATTATCTACAGGGAGAAAATAATCCTTTATATGATCTGCAAACCGAAGACAGAATAGGCCTTTCTTTAAGTACTCAGTTAAGTGATAAAATTTTAATTAACGGAAAAATCGGGGTTCCTATTGATGGAATGCAGCAAACAGTTATTGTAGGAGATGTACAAATAGATTTCATTTTAAATGAAAATGGAAATTTAAGAGCCAAAATTTTTAACAGAGAAAATGATTTTAGATACTTAGGAGATGAATTTGGTTATACACAAGGAATGGGATTATCTTATCAAGTGGATTTTAATACTTTTAAAAATTTGATTAATAAAATAAAATCAGAATCTTTGAAATCGAAATAATATGTTATATTCCATTAAATCTTTATTTTAGTCAACCTAAAAATTATTTTTTCTATCTAAAAATATGAAAAGAATTGCTGTTCTTACTTCTGGCGGTGACGCTCCTGGTATGAATGCGGCTGTTAGAGCAGTTGTTAGGGCTTGCGCTTTTTACAATTTAGAGTGTTTTATTATATATAAAGGATATCAAGGTTTAATTGAAAACTCAATAGATAAAGCAAATGCAAGAAGAGTTAATAATATTATCAATAAGGGGGGCACAATTCTTAAATCGGCTAGATCCTCCGACTTTAGAACTTCTTCAGGGAGAAAAAAAGCATATAATAATTTAACAAAAAATAAAATCAAATCTTTAGTAGTAATTGGGGGAGATGGTTCTTTTAATGGAGCAAGAATATTTCAAAAGGAATTTAATTTCCCTGTAATAGGTATACCGGGAACAATAGATAACGATATTTCAGGTACACAATATACTATAGGTTATGATACTGCCATAAACACTGTTATACAAGTAATTGACAAAATAAGAGATACAGCAATTTCTCATAATAGACTTTTTTTTATTGAAGTTATGGGGAGGGATGCTGGACATATTGCCTTACATTCTGGAATTGGAGCCGGAGCTGAAGAAATCTTGATACCCGAAGAAGATAGAGGACTAAAAAAACTTTTAAATTCACTTAAAAAAAGTGAAAAAACCGGAAAGGCATCAAGTATTGTTGTTGTCGCTGAAGGTGATAAAACTGGGAAAAATGTTTTTGAACTTGCTTCTTATGTTGAAAAAAATCTACCAGATTATGAGGTAAGAGTTTCTGTATTAGGGCATATGCAAAGGGGAGGAGCTCCAACTTGCTTTGATCGTGTTTTAGCTTCAAGAATGGGTGTTTTCGCTGTTGAATCTTTGATAGCAGGTAAGTCGTCTGTTATGGTTGGAATTGAAAATAATCAGTTAAAACTCACCCCCCTTGAAAATGTAACTAAAATCAAGTCTGCAACGAACAAGGATCTGCTTCGTTTGACAGATATATTATCAATTTAAAATTAAAAAAATGTCATTAAAAATAGGAATTAACGGTTTTGGAAGAATTGGAAGAATGGTTTTTCGATTAGCAATGCAAAAACCTGATGTTGAAGTTGTTGCAATTAATGATTTACTTGATGTAAAACATTTAGCCTATTTGCTAAAATATGATTCTGTACATGGACTTTTTAAAGAGGAAATAAATATTGAAAATGATTTTCTTATTGTTGGTGGCAAAAAGATTATAATAACAAGTGAGTCAAATCCCGAAAAGATTGGTTGGGATAAATCAAATGCTGATGTCGTTGCTGAATGTACAGGTTTTTTTACATCAAAAGATAAAGCAATGCTCCATATTAATGGAGGAGCAAAAAAAGTCGTTATATCAGCACCTTCTCCAGATGCCCCTATGTTTGTTGTTGGTGTAAATCAAATGGATTTAAAAGCAAGTGATACAATTGTATCTAATGCTTCTTGTACAACCAATTGCCTTGCTCCTATAGCTAAGGTTTTAAATGACAATTTTACTATAAAGCAAGCTTTAATGACTACAGTTCACGCAACCACAGCAACCCAGTTTACTGTCGATGGACCTTCAAAAAAAGATTTTAGAGGAGGTAGAAGTTCACTATTGAATATAATTCCCGCATCTACTGGAGCAGCCAAAGCAGTTACAAAGGTTATTCCAAGTCTAGAGGGAAAATTAACTGGGATGGCATTTCGAATTCCTACAGCTAATGTATCTGTAGTTGATCTTACGGTTGAATTGGAAAAATCAACAGATTACGAGGGTATTAAAAAGGTTATGAAAAATGCAAGTGAGACTTCTATGAAGAATGTTTTGGGTTATGAGGACGAACCAGTTGTTTCTCAAGATTTTATTGGAGATGAAAGAACTTCAATTTTTGATGCTAATGCAGGTATAAAACTAAATGATAATTTTTTTAAAATAATTAGCTGGTATGATAATGAATGTGGATATTCATCAAAGTTAATTTCATTAGCACAGCTCATTAATAACACTTAAAATGGATTTAATTGTTGATAGTGGAGCTACAAAAGCTGACTGGATTGCATTAGATAATAATGGTAAAATAGCTTTCTCTACTCAAACCTTGGGTTTGAATCCCCATGTCTTAACAACATCTATCTTAAGGGAAAGAATAATAAATAATTTTGAGATTTTTAAAAATAGGAAGAACTTTAAAAACATTTATTTTTACGGAGCTGGTTGTGGTGTAAAAACTTCAATTGATAGGATGTATAAGGTTTTCGATGATATTTTCGAAAACTGTAAATTTATCATAAAAGAAGATACTTACGCAGCAGTTTATGCTTCAGCTGCGATCGGAGAAAAATCAATTGTTTGTATCCTTGGAACAGGCTCAAATTGTACTTTTTTTGATGGAAAAAATGCCAAGCAGTACATAATATCATTGGGATACATATTAATGGATGAAGCAAGTGGAAATTTTTTTGGAAAACAATTGCTAAGAGGATATTACTTTCATGAGATGCCTTCTGAATTATCAAAAAAATTTGAAAATATTTACAATTTAGATCCTGATCACGTTAAAGAGTTTTTATATAAAAAAGAGTCGCCAAATGCTTATTTGGCAAAGTTTGCTCAATTTTTGATAGATAATAAAAATAATGACTATATGAAAACTCTAATTGATAATGGGCTGGATAGGTTTATCAATCATCAAATTCTTCAATTTAAGGAAGCAAAAGAAATCCCTGTTCATTTTGTTGGTTCTATTTCTTATTTTCTAAAAGATGAAATAAATGCTAAGCTAGAAAGTTATGGATTAAAACTAGGTAATGTTGTTAAGAGGCCTATTGATAAATTAGTTCAATTTCATTCTGAAAATAAAATATTTTAGTCAATTTCGTTTGCAATTACTGAAATTTCTAATCTTACGTACTTAGGCAAATTACTCACTTCAACAGTTTCTCTAGCTGGAGCTTTTTCTGGTTTAAAATATCTACCATAGATTTTATTAACTATTTCAAAATTTCTCATATCAGACAAAAATATTGTTGTTTTTACTACATTATCAAACGTCATGTTTGCTTCTGAAAGAATAGCTTCTATATTTTTCATTACTTGATTGGTCTCTTTTTCAAGATCATTTTTAACCATTTTCATTTCTCCAGGTACCAAAGGAATTTGTCCCGATACATATAGTGTTCTTTCTATTTTAATAGCTTGATTATAGGGCCCAATTGGTTCAGGAGCATTTTTAGTGTATATAATTTCTTTTTTCATTCTATTTAAAATTTCTGTCGGGTTCTCTTCTTTTATCATATTTAAGATCGCTCAAGAGTCCAGATTTTATGCCTATAAAAAAATACCAAGATGCTCTTTGTCCGAAAGGCACCCAACTAAAATTTAATTTCCAACTATTTAAATCCCTGTCAATGACAAATTGAGTATAAGTTACACCTTTTCCTTTGAAATCATATCCTGTAGATACACCCACCTTCCATTTTGGTGTAAGGTCAACATCTCCTGAAACCATTAAAGAATTGTTACTAAAGTCATTTTGACCCCTTGAATTATTATAGGTCAATTGGTAAGCCAACTTCATACTCCAGTCAATTTTGGTGAAATACAATTTATCATTTACAGTTTTGTTTTCCTTACTTTTGTTTATTCTTGAATTTGAAAAATCGTTTGATCTACCAAATAAGTCATCGTCTCTTCCTCCCCCGGAGAGTCTTTCTATTTCCGACAAATCTAATATACCTTGTTCTTCTTCTTCATTTTTTTTCTTATCACTTTTTTTACTTGCTTTTTTGAATGTATCATTATCCAACCTAAAATTCATATTCATATTTGCACTCGTGAGTCTTAACAATCCAGCCCCATTTTTGATATTTAGAACATTTATACGAGTTTGATTTTCATCTAATCCGTAAGGATCAAATGTAGCGTTTAGGTTCGTAGCTAATTTATTTTCGAAAAAATTCAAAGCTGTACTCATTCTTACTGGAGACCACTTAAACTCTTCTGCAGAAATACTATATCCAGTGGAAATATTTAAATTGCTGAAAATTGTAATTTTTTTAGGTTCTGAAGAGGTAGAATCTTTACTTTTTACTTTTGCTTCTAGGGAATTATTAATATTAATTCCTATTCCACTTGAATAACCTTTACTTGGTATTCCAAAAAGTGCGTTTTCAAACCTAGTATACTCTGCTGTATTTCCCCTAGCATCTATGATATAGGTATCATAGTACCTTTCGAAACTAGGTTGATTATTATAACTTATCGAGGGTCTAACTGTATGTCTAATTGATTCAATTTTTTTTCCTTTTTTAAAATTAACAATACCATAAAGAGTTGTTCCAGCACTTGCACTATAGTTATAGGTTCTAAAAGCATCAAATTTTCTAATCGTATCTTTTGATGCTTCAATCCCATTTGCGTAATCATTATATTTAATTGTATATGGTGTCCAAATTTCTTGATAGTTCCCACCAGCACTAATACTAAAATATTTTGCAACTTTAAAATTTGTTGATATTGGGATATTGTGTCTTACTCCTGCAACTGCATCTTTGAACATTTCTTTTTTAAATAGTTTATCCTCAGTGGTTTGAATTCTATTTTCGGCTAAGGTGGTAATCTGAAAATTTATATTTTGAATAATCCCTTTTTTTGGACCATCTCTCTTGCCAAATGGAAAAACACGCTCCATATTTCCTTGAAAAGTAGGAAGAGTAAGGTTCGCAGTTTTTGTATTATTATTTTGAGAAAGCGAACTTGTAAATGAAATATTTACTCTTGGATATTTTGGAAATGTTTTTTGATATGATATGGAGGAGCTCATATTATTATTTAAAAAATTAGAGTTATTTAGTTGATTAATTGATTGTCTAAAATAATCACTACTTCCAATATTTACTGATGCAGAAAAATTAGAGTATGGATTCGACTTTGAATCTTGTCTGTGTGACCATCTTGCATTGAAAACTGTTGATTTAGAAAAATCATCAAATCCTCTTTCTCCATTTACGATCTTTTCATATCTAAAACTAAAACTACCTGAGAACTTGTATCTAAGTTTGTAATTACTGTCCCATCTAAATCCATAACTCCCATTTGTATAATAGTCTCCTGTTAGATTAACATCTAAAAAATCTCCAAATGGTAAATAATAACCCATATTCTGCAAGTAATAACCCCTTTGGTTACTTTCTCCAAAAGTTGGAAAAATAAATCCTGACTCCTTACTTTCTCCAGCTGGAAAATATGCAAAAGGTACAAACACAGGAGTTGGTACGTTGGCTACATAAAGATTACTAAGACTTGCAATAATTTTACTTCCTGGAACAAGTTTACCTTTTCTTATTCTTATATAATATTCTGGATTATCTGGGTTTGATGATGTTGTGACTTTGGCATCTTTAATATAGTAGAGAGAATCATTTTCTTTTTTAGTGTAATTTGAAAAAATATTCATATCACTTTGTTGAGTTTTTGAATTCCAAATTAGAGCTTTTTTGGTATCAAAGTTAAATCTAATTGAGTCGGGATTAATTTCATCTCGACCTTGAATGAAAACAGGTTTTTGGATTAGTAAGCCAACACTATCTGGATGAGGAATTCTTCCTGCATATACCTCATTATCAAGATAATTTAAAAGAATAACTCCTGAATTTAGTGTCATATCTTGATATTCCAATACTGCTTCGTTATAAAGAAAAATTTCATTTTTCAGTTTATTAATTTTTACAGAATCCTTTGCTGAATATTTAATCAAATCAAGAATCAATGTCTTTTTATCTGCTATCGAATCTTTACTTTTAGAAATAGTATCGCCTACATT
>CACJHA010000017.1 GCA_902593075.1 uncultured Bacteroidota bacterium | reverse complement strand
ATGGATCCTGGTTCTGCTGCAACTATATCAGGAAGTGCCAATGATTTCACTTTGTCCAATATAGGAACTACAGGGCTTGTCACCCTTACTTTTTACACCAAGTTTGTTGATCATCCAAATTTTAATGTAGTAACAGAGACATTTGTTATGGATGTAGTTAAATTAAATCAGAATATTTCTTCCCCATCTTCACCGATTGTCTATTTGAACTACTCGGAAAATCTAAAATACATTTTTAATGCCTCTAGTGATTCAGGTCTTCCTGTAAGCTATGCATTAAATCCAGCTTCTCAAACTGCTGCAACCCTTAGCTCAAATGTCTTAAGCATAAGTGATGTTGGAACAGTGACGGTTGATGCTGACCAGTCAGGAGATGCTCAATTTAACCAAGCGCCCACATATAGGTTTTTGATTAGAATTTTACCTGGTAATACCATTCTGTCGGATTTTAATATTCCAGACAAGATGTTTGATGATCCAGATTTTAACTTTACTGAGCCTACATCGAATAGACCTGGTGTAATTAGATATGTAAGTAGTAATCCTTTAGTTGCAGAGGTAGTTGGAAATGAAATTGTAATTAATGGTCCAGGCACATGTATAATTATTGCAATACAAGATGGAACAAGAAAATATACTCAAGGAATATCCACCACTATTTTTAAAGTGAGTGATCGTGATGACGATGGAGATGGAGTAGGAGACAGCATTGATAACTGTCCAGATATTCCCAATCCAGACCAGCTTGATACCGACTTTGACGGAATTGGTGATGCTTGCGACTCAGATGACGACAACGATGGCTTTTCTGATGAGACCGCAGCGTAATCTCCATTGTATGTCGGAGTACTCACATAAAATTGAGGATCTCCATAAACCATATTGATTGGTGAAGGTGTCCATGTTACCGTTTGTGTACCTTGATTTATGTTAATTGTAAAGGTTACAGTTTTGGAATTATAATTGATATCCTGTATTTGTGTCGCTGAAACCACAACGGAACCTGTACCTATAATGAATACGTTTCCAGTATTGGTTAACGAAACAACACCAGAGGATAAAGTTGAATAGGTAAATGAACCTGTGCTACTGGATGCTACAGATAGAGAAAAATCTGGGTCTGTGTAGAGTTTTGTGATATCAGGAGCGGAAATTACAGGATCAGCCTTTTTAATTGTAATATTAAAACTTGTGGTACACGATTCGTAATTACTATCTGAGTATTGAGTGACAGAGACTATGGTTGTTCCAGCTTGAAGAATCGTTGTATTACTTGTAGTATTATTGATTAAGACTTTACCAGCAGGATTTGTTGTGAAAGCGTAACTTCCTGTGCTGCTTGTTGTAACATTATCTAAAACAAAATTAGGATCACCGAAGGTCTTTGTAACATTAACTGAAGTTAGAGTACAGGAGCCTTTCAATACGGTTAAAGATGGAGTAATATAACCTGGACCATAACAGCCATCACCATTCTGGAGAATTGTAATTGAACCTACTCCAGAACTAGTTAAAGTAACTTCTCCAGAAGAACTATCGGAAATGTAAAAATTACTTGATGAACCATTAAGAAAAACTAACGTACCTGAACTGCTTGTTGTAACACTATTAATTATGGAAAATGGTGGATCTCCATATCGAACAGTATAATTTGGTGATGAAAGATTTGGTTGAAGTGGATCTACAATAATGGTCATTGTAGTGGTGGCAGGTCCATAATTTGCTGTGGCTGCCTGGTCGATCGTAATGTTGGAAGTACCAACTTTATCAATTGTTACCCTACTACCTGTTAAAGACACGCTATCACCGGTTAGAGAGAAGGTAAAAGCGCCTGAGCTATTGGAAGTGGGATTTAAGAAAATTGGAGAATCATCACAATCAACTCTTTCATTAAAAATAGATATAGTGTGAGTTAAATCTTTACTAACCACTACAGTAAAAGTTTTGGTAAGTGGTAAATGATTTGCATCCCCGGGTTGGGTTACAGAAGCAGTGGTAGTTCCTGCAGCACTGATTGCAGCTGTATTTCCAGATATAGAGATTACACTTGTATCGGGCACAGTAAAGGTAAAACTGGATGTATTACTAGATGTGGGAGTGGCAATAAGGGTAAATGTTCCACCCGGTGAGTAATCAACTACAATTGGGTCAATTACATCAAATGTTGTGGGTGCTTTTGCAACATTTACGGTAACCAAATTTGTAACACTAATATAATTTGAACCAGGAGCCTCAACTTGCGTAACAGTTACAATTGCAGTTCCTACTCCAGTAATAGAGGCTTGGTCTGATGTTATAGAAATCACAGATGAGTCCGCAACTGTAAAACTAAAATTATTTGAACCACCACTTGATGAGTAACCAAAGTTAAAAGGAGCATCTCCAAATATTTTATTAAATGGACTAGTAACGTTTATAATTGGAGTAGCAGGATTTATTACTAATTGGAAAGTTGTTGAGGATGCAGAATAATATTCATTCTCTTCCTGATTTACAGAAATAGTTGTGGTTCCCACACTTAAATAATCTGCATTACTTGAGTCTCCAATACCATTGATAGTAATTATTCCACCTCCATTTGTAAGAGTATAGGTCGCATTACTAGTTAAAGTTCTGCCAACTGTAAGTGAAAAATTCCCGCCATCGACATAAGTCTTAGTTACATCAGGAAAACTCAGCGACGGAGTAGCTCTGTTCACAACTATTGTAAAAGTTACTGTTTTAGATAAATATCCACCACTTGATGCAATGGTAGCCGAAACTATTGATGTTCCTGCTCTATTTATAGTTGTTCTACTCCCTGTAATTGAAATAACTGTTGGACTGGTGAGGACACTATAGGTAATTGCACCTGGACTATCATTGGTTAATGGCACGAGATCAAAAGCTGCATCTCCAAAAGTTCTAATAATTGGGTCTTCAAATGTAATATTAGGTGTTTTTTCTATGGTAAAAGTAATACTGTCAACCCCAGTTTCATTTCCATCTACAATTCCAGTGGATGGATCGTAAGTATATCCACCGTTCACACAAGTACCTGTAACAGTCAAAGTGTAGTTGCCTGGAGTTCTTGGATTAGCATCTAGTAGAAATGTCCAAATTTTGGGGTTACCTGTTGAGGAAAGATTAGAATAAGCACCTCCATTTAAACTATATTGAGGGCTACTATTCATATCCTTGTTAAAAGTGGCTGTAATAATTGCAGTTTCTGCATCGGTTAACTTGTTATCTCCATCTGAATCGGTTAAAGTGACCCGGGCACCGCAAGATTCTCCCCATAATGGCCTATATTCAGCTCTTATAGGAGTGCTAGCACCAGCATTGAAACTTACTGGTTCAGAACTAACGTGCTCAACGCACCACGTTGATATATCTCTATCAAATCTCATAATATTTGAACCACCAGGTCCATTACCCTGAGTAAACATAGAGACAAATTTGTCTCTGGTAACATTTGTAACGTCCCAATCTCCTATATCCTGATTAAACGAATTGGCACGCCAGAACATAGAGCCCATATTTGTAACATTTGATGTATCCCATGAGTTTAGTGGTGTTCCGGAGGAACCAGCTGGATCCCCGTTATTAAAAGAATATGCTCTATCAAACATTTGCTGCATATTTTGAACATTCGATGTATTCCAACCAGATATATCTTGGTTAAAAATAGAATTTCTAAACATTTTCCTTAACGTAGCATTGGTGCCAAATCCATTATCCCAATCTAAGTCTACTCCGCCATTTTGAAATCTTGTATTATCCTGAAACATTTCAAACATACTTATAACTGAAGATGTATCCCAATTAGAAATATCTTTATTAAACTTAGTATTATTTCCCTCAAACATAGAATTCATGTTTGTAACGCTTGATACATCCCAATCTCCTATATCTTGATTAAAACTTCTGCTTTGCTTAAACATTTCAATCATATTAGTTACACTGGATGTATCCCAATCTCCTATATCTTTATTAAAACTTCTGCTTTGCTGAAACATTTTTTCCATGTTGTTTACATTCTGGGTATTCCAGCTACCAATATCAATATTAAAATCCCAAGTGTTTGTAAACATGCCATTCATTTCTGTAACGTTTGTTGTTTGCCAAGAACTAATATCCTGGTTAAAAATTCTGTTATCATTAAATAAGTTAGTCATATCAGTAACATTTGAAGTATCCCAATTAAGTGGATTATTTGAATTACCTGCGGCTTCTCCATTGTTAAAAACCCTTATGCTAAATAACATATACTCCATGTTTTGAACATTCGATGTATTCCAATTTCCAATATTTTGGTTAAAAGAATCCGCATTATTAAACATGTATGAGGTGTCAGTTACAGAAGAAGTGTCCCAACTACCTATGGCTTGATTAAAATTGTGTGCTCTAAAAAACATTCTACTCATATTGGTAACAGAAGAAGTATTCCAAGAATTAAGATCTTCTCCATCGCAAGTAAATGCTCTTGCATCTTCAAACATTCGTGACATATTGGTGACAGAGGAAGTATTCCAGTTACTTAAATCACTATCAAATGACTGATTGTTATAAAACATATATGACATATCAATTACAGAAGAAGTGGTCCAACTACCTATACCTATATCTACAAATGTTGTTGCTTGAAACATTCTTGAAGTATTTGTAACATTTCCAGTGTCCCAATTACTAAGATCCTTATTAAAACTACTTGCACTTTTAAACATTTTTTCCATTGTTGTAACACTCGCTGTATCCCAACCACCTATATCTTTATTAAAACCACTTCTGTTTTCTAGCAAAGAACTCATATCGGTTATTCCAGAGGTGCAGCATAATACAACATTTGCTCCAGCAGTAATACTTGCCACCAATGATGCACGATTAACTTTTACATATGTGTCGCTTCCAACTACTCCTGTGTCACCAACATTTGCAAGTGGACATTTTATGGTTTCTCCATTACTATCCAAATAAAACTGTGATTGAGAAAGGAATCCCCACAATGCAAATACAACAAATAGTAAATATCTATTGTTCATTGTTTTCTTGATCACTTTTGGTTTCCTCCTCTGGTTGAATCTTCTTACCAAGAGGTACTTTAATCATTATCTCATGGGTTGGGTTAGTTATTACATCGCTGATTTCTCCTTGAGTAAATTCATACCCATATCCTAATTCAAATCCTCCTTTGGTTTTTATTGAGAAATAAATAGCTGCATTATCGTTGTTTGAGAACCCTCCTCCTATTGAAAATCTATCTTTGTAAACAAAATCAGCAGTACCTACAAAGTGGTTGGGCATATTGGGTAAAGACCTATAAACCACAACCGGGTTTAAACTTAAGTTCTCTTGAACTTTTAAATTTATTCCTGCTGTAAAGTGAACATAGGAGTAATCAACAGCGCTTGTTTTCCAATCTTGTGTATCATCAAAACGTTCACTTTGAAACAGCGTCGGCATTCCAATTCCAAAGAAATAGTTTGGTGCTCTGTAGTGGAACCCAACACCTAAAACTGGTGTAAAATAGTTTTTTACTGCAGACAAAGCTGGATTGTAATCGGTGTAGATACGGTCTATATCATTTATATCAATATTATTGAAATTACCACCTGCTTTAATACCTAAGTAAAGAAAACGATCGTTATTTAATTGAAGTCTATAGTTGTAATCTAAGGAGACAAAGGTTCTGTTTTCAATAAAAACTCTATCGTTTTGAACAGCCAGACCAAGATTTACATTCTTTTTCCTTGGAAGGTGAAGTATCAAAGAGTTGATCCTTGGTGCACCTTCTACCCCAGCCCACTGGCTTCTACTGTTAAAAGAGAGCATTCGACCGTCAACCCCAGAAAAAGATGGATTAAATAAACTAAAAGTTGTTTTATTAAAAAGTATACTAATTTCTTGACCAACTATAGTTGAAATAAATCCAAAGAAAATTGTAAGAATTAATACTATTTTTCTTTTATACAATTTATTTATGTTTGATTTTTTTAATTTAAAGATACTTAATTTAATTTCTATCATTTTGTAATTTGTTAATAGTTAATAAGTTAAATACAACCAGCCTTTTTTTACCTTGCCTGTCTCTTTTACCTCTACTAGATAGTAGTACGATCCTGCAGGTAACAGTTCTCCTGTCTCTTGATAGATCCCTGCCCAATCGTTTTGATAATTTCTTTTGCTAAATACCAGCTGTCCATTTCGGTTATATACTTTAACTGATGAAGTACCATACTGTTCTATATGTTTTACTTTCCATGTGGCTTCTGGACCATTCACTCCAGGCGTTAAAAGTGGAGATACATAAATCTCCTCATCATCTGGATCCTCACAACTAGCAATACCATCGCTGTCTCTATCCAGTGGTTTACTAAATGGATTTAGTGGGTCGGTGCCGCATTGCTTTTCAATTTCATCTGACCATCCATCTCCATCGTCATCAGTATCAATACAGTCTGGTTCTCCGTCTCCGTCTGTATCTAGTGGCGTACTGGAAGTATCTAATGGGTCAGAACCGCAATCAAGCTCAAGCTGGTCTGAGAATCCGTCTCCATCATCATCGGTGTCAATACAATTGGGTATTTTATCACTATCGGTATCTATTGGAACACTTAGTGCATCCAGTGGATCTGTTCCACAGGCTATTTCATCTACATCTAAGTATCCATCTCCATCATCGTCATCGTCTTCACAGTTAGCAAGTTGGTCCTTGTCTGTGTCAGGAAGAGTACTTGCTGCATCCAGTGGGTCTGAACCACATTCCAATTCAAGTGTGTCGGACCATCCATCACCGTCATCATCGGGATCTTTACAATCTGGAACTCCATCTGCGTCAGTATCCAGTGGTCTACTGTTTACATCAAGTGGATCACTACCGCATTCTATTTCAATCTCATCAGAAAAACCATCGTTATCGTCATCTGGGTCGCATGCATCCCCTATTCCATCAAAGTCAGTGTCGAGCTGGTCTGGGTTTGCAACGTCAGGGCAGTTGTCAAAATTAGACACTACTGCTATTCCGTCGCCATCATTGTCAGTTTCTAAAACTGTAAAGGAAGCTGAGGCAATTCCTTGATAATATTTTGTTACTCCATCTTGGAATGCTGTGATGGTGACCTGTCCTGGTCCTTTAATTGAAATTTTGTTTCCAATCACCTCTGCAACTGAAGGATTGCTACTTACATATCTAATTGCACCGGGTCTATTGGATACAGGTCCAGTTATAACAAAATCAGGATCATCATACATCTTATCTGGGATACTAAATGAGGATAGTGTACTAATACCTGGTAAAACCCTAAATATAAATCTCATAGTAGGGGCCTGGTTGTACTGTGCATCACCAAGTTGATCAGCATCAACTGTTACGGTCCCTATATCACTTATACTTAAGACATTTGAACTAAGCGAAGCCGCAGCTTGGGAGGATGGATTTAGAGCGTAACTTATAGGGAGACCTGAATCCGAGGAAGCATTTAGCGTGTAGGTCAGGTTTTCTGTATAGTTCAAATAGATAATTGGTGAAGATGGAGGTGATATATTTTGATTTAGTTTAATCACATCCATTGCTAAGGTTATCGATACAGTATTATAGTTTGGGTGATCTACTAGTTTTGTGTAAAAGGTGAGGGTAACCAAACCAGTTGCAGCTATATTACTTAAATTAATAGGACTTTGTGTACCTGTAATAGATGCCGCCGAACCCGCTGACATATCAATATAAACCGGTGCTCCCGATGTGGAGGTAGCTGTAACAGAAAATGTAGTAAAATCTTTCAGAGGCTTACTTGAAGGCAAATTCTGAACATATATTGCCTGTAAAGCACTAAAAATATCCAATGTAGTGGTCACCGTGGTAGCTTGATAATTCCCATCTGAAGGTAAAGTAGCTGTTAAAATCACATTGCCCACCTTTAAAACATTAACTTCACCGGTAGATGAATTAATCGTTGCAATAAGTGGATCCGAGGAAGAGTATGATATAGCCCCCGTATAATCCCCATTTGTAGTTGGACTATTTACATTAAAGGGTGCATCCCCAAACACCGCACTGTAGGGAGGTGTCCATGATACAGATTGCATAGCCTTATTTATAGTAATAGTAAAGGTGACCGTTTTTGAGTTATAATTTATGTCCTGAGCTTGCGTGGCAGATACAACAACGGAACCAGTACCGATAATGGACACATTTCCAGTATTGGTTACTGTTACAACCCCAGAGGATAAAGTTGAAAAGGTAAATGAAGCGGTGCTACTAGAGGCAAGAGATATCGTAAAATCTGGATCTGTGAAAAGTTTTGTTATATCAGGTGCTGAAATTATAGGATCAGCTTTAATAACTGTTATTGTAAAGGATACTGTTTTTGAGGAATATTGACCAGCGCTCTGCTGAGTTATTGAAACTACCGTTGAGCCAACTGCTAAAATCGATACACTATCGCCTGAAATAGAAACAATCCCAGGAGTTAAAGCGGAGTAACTAAAACTACCTGTACTATTGGACGAGAGACTTAGTAAAAAGTCGGGATCCCCAATTTTTTTTACAACGTTTGAGGCTGTAATTGTTGGTAGTTTTAAAATTTCGAAAGTAAGACTGTCAACCCCGGTTTCATCTCCATCTATAATCCCATTGGATGGATCATAAGTGTATCCACCATTTACACAAGTACCTGTAACAGTGAAAGTGTATTGATTTGGTGTAAGGGAGGTTGGATCTAGAAGAAATGTCCAAATTTTAGGATCTCCAGTTGAGGTAAGATTTAAGTAAGCACCTCCATTTAAACTATACTGGGGACTGTTATTCATATCCTTGTTAAAAGTAGCTGTAATAATCGCAGTCTCTGTATCGGTTAATTTGTTATCACCATCTGAGTCAGTTAAAATGACCCGAGCACCACAGGACTCCCCCCATTTAGGTAGATATTCTGCTCTAATACTTCCACCGGCATTAAAAGATGCGATTTTACTAGGATTAGTAACATGTTTTACACACCATGTTGAGATATCTCTGTCAAATCTCATAACAACACCATCTTCCCGAAACATCCACTGAAATTTTACGGCACTTGTTACATCCCACTCTCCTATATCTTGATTAAAACTACCCGCATTCATGAAAGTTCCAAAAAATTCTCTTACGTTAGACGTATCCCAAGAGTTTAGGGGTCTTCCAGAAGAACCGGCTGGTTCCCCATTGTTAAACGCAGCTGCACTTTGAAACATGCCGTTCATATAGGCTACATTAGAAACATTAAAATTCGTAATATCTTGATTAAAAACTGTAGCACTTTGAAACATATTAAACATAGTAGTTACAAGCCCTGTGTCCCAATTTAACGGATTGTTCGAATCACCTGAAACATCCCCATTATTAAAAGCGGATGCACCAGAAAACATTTCTCTCATAGTCGTAATGTTTCCCGTTTGCCAACTACCAATATTTTGATTAAATAGAGTTGCATTTCTAAACATTGCCTCCATATCTGTAACATTAGAAGTGGTCCAGGAACTTATATCTTGATTGAAAGATCGAGCGTCGTCAAACATTAATTTCATATTTGTAACGTTAGAGGTAGTCCATGAACCTATGTCTTGATTGAAAGCATGAGCTTGTTTAAACATATTTTGCATCGTGGTTACACTAGATGTATTCCAATTGCCAATGTCTTGGTTAAAAGCTCTTGCCTCTTTGAACATAAAATGCATAGCGGTAACACTTGAGGTATCCCAGTTACCAATATCTTGGTTGAAAACGCGGGCATCTTGAAACATACCATTCATTTTTTCAACCTTTGTAGTATTCCAATTTCCAATATCTTGATTAAAAACGCTTGCATCTCTAAACATTGCCTCCATATCTGTGACATTTGATGTTGTCCATGAACCAATATCTTGATTGAAAAGACGAGCGTCATCAAACATGTAAGACATGTCAGTTACATTTAAAACATTCCAATTATCTAAAGGTTGATCAAAAATGATTGCACCTTTGAACGTATTTTGCATTGTCGTAACACTAGATGTATCCCAGAAGTTAATATTTGAATTGAAAGTTGAATCGTTTAAAAACAAATTGTCCATATCTGTCACCAGAGAAATACACAGATTAAAATTATCTGCAGCAACCTCCGTTCTTAAATTTGTATTGTCAACAACAGTATACACAGTTCCACTTATAGTTGCTGTATCTCCTACAGTGGCGTTGGGACATTTACATACACCCGAATCGAAATAGATGGTTGAAATAGGAAATATAGAGTTAAGGTCTATGGTTTGATCTGGAACCC
This sequence comes from uncultured Bacteroidota bacterium, assembly GCA_902593075.1. Classification (GTDB taxonomy): domain Bacteria; phylum Bacteroidota; class Bacteroidia; order Flavobacteriales; family Flavobacteriaceae; genus TMED96. The sequence goes on along the minus strand of CACJHA010000017.1, from coordinate 21,143 downwards.
ATCCCCTTATTCCAGGGGTCCATATAGCATTACCATCTATAGCACCAATATCGGTACCACTTCCAACTGGAGTATGTGGTACAATATTGTTTAATTGGTTTGTTGTACTAATTGACGTTGACACTGTATTTGTAAGGGCAACGCCTTTGTCAATTATATCATTACTATTTGGTTCATAATCACTCATGGTTTTTCCATCTCCAGGGTTGTAGCTCAGTAGTGCTTCAATATTAGCATTATATGATATTCCTGGGCGAGATACATTAATACCGTCCATATTTGCAGTTGAACTACCCGTGCCTGTTCCTAAATATAAAGAACCATCTCCTGAGTCACAAAATTCCCAATTAGGACTTGCATTAGTACCCATGTCGATATAACCATCGGTTCCTATTGGCATTGGTCCATCATTTGGAATAGAAAAAGCAGTTGCACTTCTATGAGAGCCTATTCTCTCTGCTAAATTATTGTAAAACCAAGTATTTGTATTAGAACAATCTTCAGCGAGAATGATGATATCGTTTCTATTACTTATGGTATTTAAAACGGTATTGTGAGCAATTATCTGATTATTTCCTTTTATCATAAGACCAAGGGTATTGTCTGCTATATTGTGGTGCATTACACCAAAACTTCCTGCTTGAGCAGCGTCTCCACCAGGTGCATCATATCTAAATGCGTATTTTTCTGTGTCGTAGACGAAGTTGTGATGTACAACAGAGCCAAAAACATAATTTTTTGTACCCTGGAAGACTGAACCGTCCGATTGCGCATGACCAGTACTAGAGACTATGTTGTAAGAAAAAATTGACTTCTCACCAGGCCAAACTGTCGCAGATGCTCCCGTAAAATAAATTTCATTTTCTGTGAATGTATTATTCTCACCGTCTACAAAAACTGTAACCATAAGACCATTAAGTTCAGTTGCAGACCAGTCTATGTTTCTGAAATAAGAATTTCTAACTGTGTTGTTGTTACCTCTAATTACAAGGGCCTCCCCTTCTGTATTTATAAACAAGCAACCACTAATTGTGGATGAATCGACCCTAGCTGAATTTCCAGAACCAGTACCCAGAGTAGTAGCGTTTGCTCCATTTAAATCTCCAAGCATTCTTGTTGAATGAGACGGAAAATAGAAATTACATTCTGAAATTTCTAAATTTTTTGTTCCTCTGGCATAAATCGTAGTTGCGAAAAAAGTAAGGCCGTGGACTTTTAAATATTCACTTCCAGTAATAGTTAAAGAATAATCTCTTACCTTTCCTCTAATGGGGACTTGGGTCAGATTTACTCCACTTGCAGGCTTAAGGTATAAAGTATTGTTTGGGATTTCTAAAAACCACTCATTATCAGCATCAATAAATTCCTTTTTACCTTCAAAAAAGAAATGGTGGTGTTTGTCTTTTAATTCGCCATTATTGGATAGACCAGCTCCAATCCCATTAACCCCTATTGGATTTGTATAGGTTATAACATCATCTCCAACCTGTTGGGTATGAGATGCAATTTGTCTGTTAAATGTCCTAAAGGACCCCACATTTAAAATACCAATCGAGTTAGAAAGACTAAGTGGTCCTGGGTCGTCATAGGTTTCGTCTATCAAAAAAGAACCATCTGTACTTCCTGTCTCCTGGCCATGAGCCCAATTGTCATGGTCGTAAATGGATTGATCACTAAACTGTGCATTGGGCCACCTGGCCATGACCATTTGGTTATTTCCAACAAATAGTTGGGTTATCGAACTCGTAAAACTTTCTATTTTTTTTACCTGTACTCCTCCGATGGTATCATCCTCCCAAGTATTGGAAACTTTAATACTCCCATCAATAATAACCTCTTCATTATTATAATTTGAAATTAAAGTCTCGTTTCCATTTGATGCATCTATATTGTTAAAAACAATATTTTCATGGTATACTCCTTCCCTAATATAAATTTGGTCTCCAGAGTTTATGACAGATACAGCATGAGAAATAGTCAAAAACGGAGCACCAAAGTTACCCGGATTAGAATTATTACCTGATTTTGAAACGTAATAGGTTGTTTGTGAATATGAATTTAAACTTGTGAGGAACAGGAATCCCAAAAGGATATATGTAAATAATCTTGTGGACATATAATTATTGTAACTCTTCAACTATACAAAGAGTGCCAAATATAACAATAAAAGAGTTTTTTCAAATAGTTTGATAATTTGTATTTTTGAAAGAATTAAGAGGCCTCGTAGCATAACTGAATAGTGCACTTGATTACGGCTCAAGAGGTTGCAGGTTTGAATCCTGCCGAGGTCACTTTTTTTCTTTTAATACAATTTACTTTGAAAATAAAAAGTTGTTTTATATTAATTTTCCTCCTCACTTTTTTTACATCATGTTCAAAAAAAAATATCGAAATTGAGATAACAAGGCTCTCAAAAAAAGTAAATGAAACTTCAGGTCTTGAACTTATTAATGGGAATTTTCTTACATTAAACGACTCGGGAGATGAACCAGCTCTTTATTCATTTGATAAGGAAGGAGAAAATTTATCTAAATTACTAATTAAAGGCGCTCAAAATAGGGACTGGGAGAGCTTGGCATCCGATGAAGAATACATTTATATTGGAGATATTGGAAACAATAAAGGTAATAGAAAGGATTTAAAAATATATCTAATTGATTTCAACTTTAAACTGGTTGACAGTATTAATTTTAATTACAAAAATCAGTCAAAATTTAAGAAAAAGAAAAAAAACAAGTTTGATGCTGAAGCACTAGTTTCCATTGATGACACTCTAATGATTTTTTCAAAAAACCGAAAAAATTTAACAACAGAAATTTACGCTGTCCCAAAAATTCCTGGCTTCTACTCCGTCCAGCCTAAATATTCATTTGACGTTAATGCACTAATTACTGGAGGAGACTATAATTCAAAGCTTGATTTACTTGCCCTTGTGGGCTACAGTTACAGCATTAAGAAACAGTATTTATTTTTATTTAAAAAATTTAGTCATAATAAAACCAAAGATTCAATTTTCAAAAAATATGATATTCCTGTAACAAATGCTCAAATTGAAGCTATAAAAATTTTAGATGAAAAAAATTACTGGTTAACATCCGAAAACGAGGGTGGATACCCAAAATTAATTAAAGTGAGATTGAAATAAATTAAGATATTTTATATTATCGTTTATGTTAGTAAAATAAAATTTGAACACATAAATATTTGATGTAAATTTAAAAAAATTAATATTATGAGTAATGCGATTTTTAATGAGCTTCAAGATAAAGCAAATGAAGTTGATGCAATCGGAGGAACTATAAAATTTGTGATTGATGACACTATCGTTTATGTTGATGGTTCAGGTAACAAAAATATTGTTTCCAACAGTAACGAAGATGCCGATTGTACGATTAGCACTTCTGCATCTGCTTTAAAAGACATGCAAAGTGGAGATTTAAACCCAATGACAGCCGTAATGAGTGGAAAAGTCAAAATAAGTGGTGATATGAGCCTTGCTATGAAAGTTCAATCATTAATGAGTTAATTTATAGTATTTAAACCATTTTTAATACTATTCATCCTTAAATTCCGTTGTTATTATTGTTATCTTTAGTTGATGTTTCAATCATTTAAATTATGTTTTAACTTTTTTATTGCTTTTCTTGCAATAGGATTTTTTTTTCTTGTCAATAACGAGGAATTAAATCTTAAAGAATTGCATCAACTAAATTTAGAGGCAATTGATTCTAACCCCAATAAAAATTTAACGAAAAAACAAAGATTTGAAAAAGGTTTACCTCCTGATAAATTCCATGAACAGATATTTGAATTAACAATTAATCCATATACAGGTGAGCCAGATTATGAAAGTAAGCTAAGAGTTCAAAGAGATATAGAAACACAAAAAGACGTTGGCGATCCATTTGCCGTTCCTGGACAAAGCGGTGCCACCCCATGGTATGAGTTAGGTCCTAATGATGCTGCTGGAAGGTCAAGAGCTGCTCTTTGGGATTTATCAGACGGAACTAAAAGGAGGGTTTTTGCAGGTGGAGTTAGTGGTGGATTGTGGAAAAACAATAATATTACTGATGCAACATCAGCATGGACAAAAATTAACGGTGTTCCTGGAAATCTCGCAGTTTCAGTAATTGTTCAAGATCCTAATAATACAAACATTATGTATTTAGGTACAGGGGAGAGTTATACAAGTGGAGATGCAAGCGGTAATGGAATTTATAAATCAACAGATGGGGGAAATAACTGGTCACTTATTTATGGTCCAGGTCAATCTGGAACCGTTACAGTTACTGTGCCTGGTTCAACTAGAGTCCAAGGAATCTTTTACGTTAACGATTTAGCTCTTTATGACCACGATAGAAATGTAGGAACCGATCCTCATGTTTTTGCAGCACTCGGCTCTGGAGGGCATAAAAAAATGAGTAGTACTTTTTTAGATGGATTTGAATATGGACTATACAAATCTACCAATGGAGGTACTACATTCAATAGGATAACTTCAATAAATAAAGGAAGTGTAGGGGCTGGTGATAAAGATGAAGTTAATGATATAGACATTCAAACCGTATCAAATAGAATTTGGCTCAGCACCACTAGTTCGGTTTGGAATGGAAACTATGGTGGTAGATTTTGGTTCAGTGATGATGGAACCACATTCACCAAGGCCAATCCTGCATTTCCAGCGTTTCCTTCTGTAGCTGCAAATAGTTTTTCGAGAACTGAAATTGCTCCAAGTCATCAAGATACAGATACGCACTACGTCTTGGTTAGAACCAGTACGGCAAGCGGAACAGTACCATTAATTTATAAGACCACTGATAATTTTACAAACCTAACATACATAGTTGCACCTGCTGATGCAGATACTGGAATTCCAGATCAAGATTTCACAAGAGGTCAATCTGGGTACGATCTTGAAATAGAAGTTGATCCGACAAATGATAATATTGTTTATGTTGGAGGTATTGATTGGTTTAGAAGTCAAAATGGTGGTGCTAATTGGAGTCAGATAACAAAATGGTCAAATAATAACAACTTAGCGGCTTTAAATTGTTCTTTAGTTCATGCGGATCAACATGGTCTTTATTTCAGACCTTCAGCCCCTAATGAAGCGATAGTTGTGAACGATGGTGGAGTTGCTTATAGTTCAAATTTAGCAACTGCATCGAGTACTTCTTCATTCTTTGAATCTGAATCTGGAATGATAACAACTCAATTTTATACGGTTGGTCAAAGCCCACAGGATTTTGCTGGAGATGATTGGATTATTGGAGGAACTCAAGATAATGGAAGTTATGCTTTAATGAATTCAAACAATAACAAAACTGGAGGTACAGAAATTCAAAGTGGCGATGGTGCTGAAAGCTTATTCGATCAGGTTGGTGGTGATTTTTACATTACTAACTATGTCTATAATGACAGAATTGTTAGAGGTGAATTCGACGTAAATGGATCTCTAACTACTGTTGACTTTAATTTTGGTAATAATTTAGGAGTTCCTGACGATGAAGGAAGTTTTATAAATCCTGGTGCTTTGGATTCAAATCAAAATGTATACTTTAGTAATGCAGGTACTTCAATAAGAGTTATTACAGGTCTTGAAAGAGGTGGGACTCCTGCTACATTTTTAATTCCTGGTGTAGCGAGTGGTTCAGATTATACTACCGCATTAGAAGTATCAAGGCACACTACAGATACTTCAACACTTTTTGTCGGACTTAGAAGCGGCGAAATTAAAAAAATTACAAATGCAAACAAAAATGACGGCTCTCGAGTGATTTCTAGTGTTTATAACCAAGTGGGTAGTGTATCAGATATCCATATTGGGAGTACTGAACAAGATATATATGCAACTTATTATAATTATGGAATAAATACTGCGGCCAATAGCAATATTAGATTTACCGATGATGGCTTTTCAACTTCCTCTAGCAAAGAAGGAAATTTCCCAGATATTCCTGTTTTTACTATTCTAAACAATCCTTATGAAAATGGTGAAGTAATTGTAGGTACTGAACTCGGCGTTTGGAGAACTTCAAATTTTGATGCTGGTAGTCCAAATTGGACCCAATCATATAATGGAATGAGTGATGTTCCTGTTTATGATATGGATTTCAGAGGTGATTCAGCGACCGATAATAGGGTAATCGCCGCAAGTTATGGAAGAGGTGTGTATTCAGGGTCGTTCGCTTCCGATACAAATCCTCCGGTAACTGTTACTGACTCTATTACCTTAGCTGAGGCGGGCACAGCAACTACAACTAGTGCAGGGTCGAGTAATGTTTTAAGCAATGATACTGATCCCGATGGAGATGCTTTGCAGGCTCAGTTGGTTTCAAGTCCTGTAAATACTTCTAGTTTTGCACTTCAAAGTTCAGGTACATTTACATATGTTCATAATGGTTCAGAAACAACAACAGATTCTTTTACTTACAGAGCTTTTGATGGAGCTAAACAAGGAAACACAGTAACTGTAACTATTCAGATTAGTCCTGTTAATGACTGTCCTACAATTGCAAACCCTTTAGGGAATATAAATGTTAGTGAAAATGCATCAAATACAATTATAAATGTTGGAAATGTATTTAATGATGTCGACAGAGTTGGTGGAAACCCAGATAATCTTTCCTATACTGTCACTCACACGGGAACAAGTATTGCAACTGTAACAATAAACACTGCAACAGTAACTATTGACTATATTGAAAACCAATCGGGAAGTTTTGTTGTAACGGTAACTGCAAATGACAATGCAGGATGTAATACTACCAACGATGTTTTCAATGTAAATATTAGTAGTGTTAATCAAGCTCCAATTACAGTTACTGATTCTATTACTTTAGTAGAAGCAGGTACCGCTACAACAACTAGTGCTGGATCTAGTAATGTTCTTTCTAATGATAGCGACCCAGATGGAGACAGTATTTTAGCTCAAGTAATTGATTCACCAATTAATTCCTCAAGTTTCTCTCTTCAAAATTCAGGAACATTTACTTACGTGCATAATGGATCTGAAACTACTACTGATTCTTTCACTTACAGGACTTTTGATGGAATTGACCCTGGAAATACCGTCACAGTAACTATTCAAATTACCCCTGTAAATGATTGTCCAACAGTTGCAAACCCAATTGCGGATGTAAACGTTCAAGAAGATGCTGCAGATTCTGTATTTAGTGTTTCATCTGTTTTTGATGATGTAGATAGAGTTGGAGGTATTCCAGATAGTTTATCATATTCTGTTACACACACTGGTGCTGGAATTGCAACAGTTACTCTAAACACTGCAACGATTACAATCGATTATATTGATAACCAAACAGGAAGCTTTGTAGTAACTTTAACCGTTGACGATGGTGGTGGATGTAACACTGTTAATGATGTTTTTAACGTGACAGTAAATCCACAAAATGATCCACCGGTAGGTGTCCTAGATCAGATTATACTCAATGAAAGTGCAACTGCAACTAAAGTTACTAGTGGTGCCACTTCAGTATTAGCAAATGATTCTGACCCTGAGAGTTCACCTATAACAGCGACCCTTCTCACGCAACCACTACATCATAATGATCCTGGTAATTTTGCACTTGCAGCAAATGGAACTTTTTCATACGTCCATGATGGTTCTGAGACAGCAACAGATACATTTTTTTACACCTTGTCCGACGGTGTGAATAATGTAACTGTAACAGTAACGATTCAAATCAATGCAGTTAATGACTGTCCAACAGTAATTAGTGCACAAGCAGATATCAATGTCAATGAAGACGCTGCAGATTCTGTACTTAACTTAAATAATATTTTTGGTGATGTAGATATAAGACCAACTGTAAATAATTTAACCTTTACTGTAACCCACACTGGAACTGGAATTGCATCTGTAACTCTAAATACCGCAACACTTACTATTGATTATATCGAAGATCAAACAGGAAGTTTTGTTGTGACTACCACGGTAAACGATAATACAGGAGATGCGAGTTGTTCTCCACTAACCAACGACGTTTTTAATGTAACTGTAAATCCTCAGAACGATCCACCTGTTACAGTTGGAGACGAGTTGTCTGTTTTAGAGGCTGGAACTGTAACGGTAACTACATCAGGTGCATCTTCAGTTTTAGAAAACGATACCGATGTTGAAATTGGTACACCAACTGCTGCATTTCTAGTTACCTCACCTACCTATGGGACAATATCACTTACAAATACAGGTTCTTTTGTATATATTCATGATGGATCCGAAACCACAAGTGATACTTTCACATACAAATCTAATGATGGTACTCAAGACGGTAATACGGCTACTGTTAGTATCACTATTACTAAAGTAAACGATTGCCCTATAACCACAACTGGATCTTATACACTAATCTACAACGAAGATGCAGCCATACCAACTTTAAACATAGGAGCTACAGTTTCTGACTCCGATTTACCAGTAGATACAATTTTATATTCATCAATTCAAACAAACTCCGCACTTAGTTCTGTTACCGTAAACGACCAAGGTGTAGTTTCATTTAATAATATTGCTCAACATGATAATGGATCACTCACGGCAACAGTAACAGTTAATGATCAAATTTGTCAAATTTATATACCTATAAACTTGACAATTGTACCTGTTAACGATTGTCCAACGCTAGAAAACCCTATTGCTAATATCAATGCAGCTGAGGACGCTGCTCCCATTGTTATTGATATTAGAAATACATTTTCTGACGTTGAAAGTCCCACATTACAATATACAGCTGTTGCTCAAAATCCAGATCTAATTGCGGTAAGTACAACGAGTACAAGTCTTATAGTTCAGTTTAAAGAAAATCAAAATGGAAATACCAATATCATTTTAACCGCTTTTGATGGGGATTCAGGATGTTCTCCAGATGATATCATAAATGTGAATATAACTAATGTTAATGATCCCCCTACCGGAAATCCTGACACGATTAGTGTTGTAAATGGTGGTACAATTAGCACTTTAAATGATGGAGTAACAACAAGTGTTCTTGCTAATGATAACGATCCAGAAGGAGATTCTCTTTCTGCACAGCTTTCAAATGGCCCTTTGAATGGAAGTCTAACTTTTAATGCAAATGGAACTTTTACCTATACACACGATGGGAGTGCAACAACAACAGATGTTTTTTACTATAGGGCAACTGATGGCTTTTTCCCAGGAAACACAACTACGGTTACCATATTTATAAATAATCCTGCAAATGGAGTTGGTGATACTGTATTTGTCATGGAGTCAGGAACTGCTACAATTACTTCAAGTGGAGCAACTTCAGTGTTAGCAAATGATTCTGACCCAGACGGAGATCCAATAACAGCGGTAAAACTTACAAATCCTTCAAGAGGTACAGTAACACTTAACGCCAATGGAACTTTCCTTTATACTCATGATGGGAGCAACGAATCATCAGATTCCTTTACATATAGTGCCAATGATGGAAAAATAAACAGTGCGCCAATTACAGTAAGTATAAACGTAACAGGAACAAATGACCCTCCAGTAGCAAATAATGATACAATTGTTTTAGACGTAGGTGCAACTGCAACCACTCTCGATAATGGCCAAACAAGAGTTACATACAATGATATTGATCCAGATGCAGATTCTTTAACAGTAACTCTAGTAACATCTCCTTCATATGGAAATTTAACTTTAAATAGTAATGGTACTTTTTCTTATGTTCAAAATGGAGTAATGAATTCTGGTGATAGTTTTCAATATAAAGCATTTGATGGAACTGTTTATAGTAATAATGCAACCGTTAATATTTATGTCAGTTGCTCTCCATGTAAAGAAAGTATTGTAGAAGGTGGTAATAATGGTGTATCATTTACATATACTGATCCACTTTGCAAAAAGGTACGAGTTTATGTTCCTAAAGGAAAAGCATATAGCTTTAGACATTTAGCAGGTAGTATTACAATTAATGTAGGAACTTATACATTAATAAGTAGCGTGGATTGCAATTAATACATCAAACGTCACATATCTTTATTGCTTCTTCTAAAGAGTCAATAGGTCTGTTTTTTGTAGGTATAAATTCTTGAGCAACAAAACCAGAATATCCAGTTTTAACAATTGCTTTCATTATCGCAGGGTAATTTAACTCTTGAGAAGAATTTATTTCGTTTCTTCCTGGGACTCCAGCTGTATGGTAGTGTCCAAAGTAAATATGATTATCATTAATAGTTCTAATAATATCTCCTTCTTCAATTTGCATATGATAAATATCATAAAGTAATTTAAAGTTTGGAGAATCGAGTCTCTTACATAATTCAATAGCCCACTTGGTATTATCACACATATAATCTGGATGGTTTACTTTTGAATTAAACAATTCCATTAAAATAATAACACCTTTTCTTTCAGCATAAGAAAGAATTTGTTTTAACCCTATAACACAATTATTTAATCCAGTTTCGTCATCCATACCCTTTCTGTTACCAGAAAAACAAATTAAATTTTTAAATCCAGCTTTAGATACATAATCAATATGATTTGTATACCGATCTTTAAGTTCACTGTGATAGCTGGGATCATTAAAAGACTCCTTTTGAGTAATCTCTGCACCTTCTGTCATTGTAGATATAAGTCCATATTTTTTAAGTATTGGAAAATCTTTAGGCTTGACTAGATCAATACCAACAAGACCAATTCTTTTAGCTTCAATACATAATTCTTCAAGAGATAAGCTAGGATAACACCAATCACAAACACTATGGTTTATATTGCCTTTAAGCATACTTTTTCTTTCTGGTTTTTCTTTTTGATTTTTAAAAGGTAAAAAAAATCCAAAAGCCGAAGCTAGTGCACTCTGTCTTATGGCTTCTCTACGTTTCAATAATTATAATTGTATTATTTATCAATCATTTAGAAAATCATAGCTGCCAACCTTCTCGATAATTTCTACCGATAAACTGATTTGCATCTTCAAAGTTGGTAATTTTCATATTTTCTCCATCCCAGGTCAATTTCTTTCTTCCATAATAACTATTTCTATTCTTACCTGTTATTCTTACTGAATCTGGATCGCCATTTTTATTTAATAAGTATGATCTGATAGCAATATTTCCCATAAGTACCGTCTCTGTCATTGGACCTGCGTAATCAAATGAAGAAGTTAACATTTTATGTTTAGAACTGTCATAGCCATCCTTAATAGCATCAATCCACATCCTCTGATGACCCCAATCATCTTTAGGCAAATTTTTAATTGTAGGCGAAATGATTTGTTTGTCTTTAGTAAATAGTCTAGGATTTTTTCCGTATACGTCCGTAGTAATTATACCTTCCTCACCTATCATCATAACTCCATTTGTATTTCTTTTACCCCCTAAATAAGTGTCAGTTGGAATGAGACTTGGATAAGAGGGTCTTAATCCACCATCGTACCACTCTAACTTAATTGGAGTTTTATTTATATCGGTTGGCTCAAAATTAATGGTAACATACGAGGATGCTGGACATCCTATAGATTGGTGCTTAACCTCCCACATTTTTGAAAAAAATGAACTTACACTACACTCCACTGAAACAGGATATTTTAACCTTAAAGCTCTAAATGGAATATCAATCAAATGGCATCCCATATCTCCTAATGAACCTGTCCCATACTCCCACCAGCCTCTCCAATTAAATGGATGAAGTGAGGAATTATAGGGAATTTTTTTAGCAGGTCCCAACCATAAATCCCAGTCTAGATCTTTAGGTTTGTTTTCAGGATCAGATGCAGGAAAAGATATTCCCTGTGGCCATACAGGTCTATTTGTCCAAACTTTTACTTCACTAACATTTCCAATTCTTTTTTCACGAATCCATTTTTGAACATACTTTTGGCCTGGATGAGATGCACCCTGATTTCCCATTTGGGTAACAACTTTTTTCTTTCGAGCTAGTTCTGTTAATAAACGTGCTTCTTTGATATTATGAGTTAGTGGTTTTTGTACGTACACATGAATCTTATTTTCCATTGCTGTTTTTGCAATAATACCATGAGTGTGGTCAGGTGTAGATACTGTTACCGCATCCAAATCTTTTTCTTCACTTAGAAGTTCTCTAAAATCAGTATAGAATCGTGCTTTTGGGAACCTTTTTCTTATGTTAACAACTCCGTGGTCACCAGTAGGATGAATATCACACAAAGCAATAACATTTTCCCTTCCATTTACAGAAGCATGTGTAATATCACTACTTCCTTTCCCCCCACAGCCAATAGAAGCAATTGAGAGTTTATCACTGGGTGCAGTATAGCCATTACCACCTAAGACAAACCTAGGGACAATAAAAAATGAGGATGCAGCAACTGATTTTTTTAAAAATGAACGTCGAGAAGAATAGGAATTTGGTTTTTTCATTTTAAAATTTATTTAAATTTATTAATTAAATCTTAATTATCAACGCTGTTTCAATTGGTAATTTAAAAAATATAATAAGTTAAAAATATCTAAGATTATATTATTTCTTTTGCCACGCCTTTAACCTATTAAGAGAATTTATCTCAATATCTTTCCAGAATAAATTTATATCTGCAACATGGTAATCTTTTTTCATTAATAAGAATAAACGTTTTGGAATACGAGGTAAATAAGACCAAACCAAACCATCTTTTAAAATTATTTTAACTGAATTGGGGTACACTTTGTCATCAGTGTAAAAAAGACCTTTATGATCCTCGTAATCAGTTTTAATTGTTTTATCCCACGTTATTGGGTTTGTTGTAGTGGCTCCTTTAAACCACTCTTCATACTTTTTTGGATAACTACCCTTTTTATATGTATTCCATGAAACATAACCTCCTACTTCATCGCTTTTTTGTAATTTTTTTATCTTTTTAAAATAATCATCCAAAATTTTAGTTCCAGGTAAATAAGCAATTACCAATTTTTTTTGAAGTGGCTTGTCATCAAAAAACTCTTTTAACAACATCGCAGATAAAATACTACCTTGACTGTGAGAAGCAATAATAATTGGTTTACCATTATTATAATTATCTAAATAATATTTAAATGCTTTTTTTATATCGCTATATGCAATAGCTCTTGATTTTTCCTCATAATTGTTAAATGGATTAACATAAACTTTATAATGAGACTGTCTATAAAATGGAACATATATATTCCCCACTTTCCCAAAAGCGGAAGCTTGGTATTTAACAGATCTGTTAATTATATTTTTATTTAATAACTCATCATCCAGATCGGCATTCCAATTAAAATCTTTTCGATTAAGAAACATTGTAGGATAAATAAAAAATACATCACAGTCTTTATTGTTACTTTCTCCGATGATTTTTTTTAAAGATTCTGGATATTTATCTGGTTTTACAGCCCACGATTCAGGGTTTGAATAATTAGGACTTTTAGAAGGTATATATTTTTCAAAAGGGACTGCTCTGTACATAGGTTTACATCCAGATAAAACAATTATAAAAAGAATAATAATTTTTTTAATTTTATTTTTTTTTTTTAAATTTAAAAAATTCAATAAATAAGTTGTTATTTATTTTATTTTAATAAGAAATATATTGTGAAAGTCTCTTATTTTCATCATTTTCTTATCATTTCTTTTATTGTCTTTCATTCTTGTAATAAGTCTAAAAGAAGTTATAATGATTTTGAAATAACTATCGAAAAAAAAAGAATTGATTCAATAAATTTTGAAGCTAAAGTAATTGTTAGTGACAAATCCCAAATAAAAAATAATGACAAAGTTTATATTTTAATTGATAAAGAAGCAAAATTGGACTCAACAATTAGAAACATCAAGGAAAAATTTTTAACTAACAAAGAAGGTTTAAAATAATTTATTTATGAAATTAAATATTATTGCCGTTAACTGGATTAACCCTCAAAAAAGAGGGATGTTGCTCAATTGCAAATTCAATCTTTTCAATTATTTCATCAGCCGATTCTTTATCATAATCTATATTTAGTGGATTTTTTATGCTCATCGATTGAATTACTCCTTTTTTTTTGATTAAAATCCCTTTTTTATCAAATGATCTTCTAAAACCGTCAATTACGATCGGAACTACTAGTGGTTTAAATTGTTTAATTAGATGTGCTGTGCCCTTTCGAAGTGGTTTGAAAGGAGTTGTTGTTCCTTGGGGAAAAGTAATTACCCAGCCATCTTTTAGAGCTAGTGAAATATTATTGATATCTAATTTATTTACATCCCTCTTTATATCCTGACCTGATTCTCTCCATGTTCTTTCAATTGGAATTGAACCCGCATAAGATAATATTCTTGGAAGTAATCCTGACCTCATTGTTTCTTTAGCTGCAACATAATATATATTTAATTTTGGGTTCCACAAATAGCCTACGTTTTTAATTGTGTCCTTTCTTCCATGGAGGCTTGCATTAAAAACATGTAGCATGGCAACTACGTCGGCAAAGTAAGTTTGATGATTCGAAACAAAAAGAACATTTGAATCAGGCAGACCATTTAAAATCTTTGAGCCTTCAATTTTTAATTCATTAAAACCCCTATATCTCCTATGAGTTAAATATCCGAGATATCTTATTAGCATTTTCTTAATTATAAGATAGTGTCCAAAAGGGTTTTTTTCTAAAAATCTCATTTGCTTGGTAAATATATTATTATTTCAACAATAAAATTAAATCCCTTGCTTCAGCAAGAATCATCGCAGTAGCTCCCCATACCTGTTCACCATCAAAATCAAAAATTGGAACTTTTCGATTTATAACTTTTGATGTTACAATCGAACTTTTCGACAAAAGCTTTGAAAGTTTTACTTCTATAAGATAATCGACCTCATTTTGATTTATTAAAAACACAGGTCTTTTATTTGTTCTTGCCATATAGGGAAAAACAATAAAATTACTTACAGGAATGAAAACTTTCGATAATTTTGTTAAATAAATAACCTGATCTTCTTTAACTCCAATCTCTTCATTCATTTCACGTAATGCTGTATCCCAAAAGCTTTTATCTGATTTCTCTTTTTCTCCACCAGGAAAAGCAATTTGGTTTGAATGTATAGTATTTTTAATAGTCCTTCTTATAAGACAAAAATGTAATATTTTTTTAATTGGATAAAATAACATTGTCGTCGCAGCATATCTTAAATTATTATTTTTTTCATAATAAATTTCTCTACCCTGTGGCGACATTTTAAGTTGAGATTTAATTCCTGGTTTAGAAATTTCATTTAATTTTGGGGACTTAAGTAAAAACTCATTTAATTTCATATGCAAAAAATTAATTTATTTATCTTTTTTGTTTTACTGATTATTTCAACAAGTTGCGAAACCAAAAAGATTGAAAAAAAGGAAAAAATAAAAATTGGATTTAAAAAAAAAGTTACAAAGAAAAAGAATAAGAAAATTTTGTCTGAAGAACCTAAAATAATATTAAATGATAAGAATGTGATTGATTTTTTCTATGAATTTAACAAACAAAATAATTATAATAAAGTAAAAATATCAACATCTTTTGGTGTAATTATAATTCGTCTTTTTGATGAAACCCCATATCATAAGTCTAACTTTATATATTTATCAGAATTAGGATACTTTAATAATACATTTTTTCATAGAGTTGTACCAAATTTCATAATTCAAGGAGGTAATTCTGATAATAGAGAAACTTCAAAAAAGAGGAAACTCATAGGAAAATACTTATTGCCTGTAGACGCAAAAAACAACATCAGACATGATAGGGGAATTGTATCAATGCCAAGTAGTGACATTAACAATCCATACAAATTAGCTTCTCCTTATGAATTTTTTATAGTTCAAAAAAAAGGTGGTGCATATCATCTTGATGGAAACTACACTCCATTTGGTAAAGTAATAAAAGGAATGGATGTAGTCGATTTAATAAACTCTCAAGCAATAGACAGCAGAGAATCACCAATAAATAATATAAAAATGATAACTGAAGTGATTAAATAAGCAAATCTAATAGTTGATAAAATAATACAATAAAAAACTTATAATGTTTATGATATAAAGTATTAAATATGCATATCGAAATAAGGGAGTTTTTTTTGGTTAATACTATATATAAAATAGTTTTTTTCTTTTGATTTGTTTTGGTTACTCCCTTATTTAGGTATTTAATTATTGGTTAACACTCGAGAAGCTTATTATATTACATAGTAAGCTTCTTTTTTTAAAATATTTTTTTATTATTTGAAATTCTTATTATATTTATAATTACAATAGTTTTTGAATATGACATTAACACAATTAAGATACATGATCGCAGTAGCTGAAACAGGTAACTTTACAAGCGCTTCAAAGAAAGTTTTTGTTACACAACCTTCTCTGAGTATGCAAATTCAAAAACTTGAAGATGAACTGGGAGTGCAAATTTTTAATAGGACTAAAAAGCCAGTAATATTAACTAAGGTTGGTGAAGAGATTTTAAAACAGGCTAAAAGCATAATATCTGAATCCAAAAGAATGGAAGACATAATAGCACAAGAAAAAGGCTTCATAGGTGGAGAATTTAATCTTGGAATTGTTCCTACAATTATGCCGACCTTACTTCCAATGTTTTTAAAAACTTTTTTAAAAAAATACCCAAAAGTGGTTTTAAATATTTTGGAAATGCCTACAGAAAATATTATTAAAAATTTAAATGATGGTATTCTAGATGCCGGTATTGCTGCAACTCCACTAAGAATAGACACAATTGTTGAGACCCCTTTGTACTATGAACCTTTTGTAGGTTACATTCCGAATAGCCATAGGTTGAAGGGTTTAAACAAACTCAAACTAGAGGATATTGAGTCAGAGTCCGTATTAGTACTTGAAGATGGGCACTGCTTTCGAAATCAAGTATTATCCATTTGTGGTCTAAACGATGAAGAAAAGATTAAATCTTTTGATAATAAAAGCGGAAGGTATGTTCTTAAAAGTGGAAGTTTTGAAACCTTAATAAACTTATCAAATGAGGGGCCTTGGATGACACTCCTTCCCTTTCTAAACACTGAAAATCTTTCGAAGGAGAATAAAATTAACGTTAAACCATTTGAGGAACCTGCACCAGCTAGGGAGATAAGTATAATCTATCCTAAAACTCAGTTAAAAATTCAAATTATTGAGGCACTTCAAACAATTATTCAAAGTATAGTTAGGGGAGAAATTTTGATAAATAAAATTAAGTTAATAAGCCCTTAATTAAGAAGATTTACCAATTGCATTACTTTGAAATTTCGCAAATAAAAATTTCCTCTTCCACCTTCTCAATTCATTCGAATCTTTATGTGAAAGTCCAATAAGAGCTTTATTGAATTCTTTTTCAAACAAGAGTCGATCAAAACTAACCTTTTCAAGAATAATTTTATAAAACTCTAGCTTTGTATTTGCTTTATTCATAATCCATTAATCATAAATCCAAAACTATAATCATAAATTTAAATAAAATGTTGTAGTTATGTTAATTTTTTTTAAATTATCAAAAACAAGTTTTAAAGTTTGATTATTAGCAAATTATCATATTCTAAAAACGGGATGTGGCGCAGCTCGGTAGCGCACACGCATGGGGTGCGTGGGGTCGCAGGTTCAAATCCTGTCATCCCGACTTATTATTTTAATCATAAACCTAAAAGAGTTTTTTTAATCACAATTTTTAATTATTCTCAATACAAAGATTTTTGTAATTTTAAATAAAAAAAATTGAAGAAAATATTTTTTACAATTGCTTTAATAACAACTGCTCTAGGTTGTAATGCTCAAGAAAACACTCCAAAGATTTCAACTCCAGCTAAAACGAATTATACTTATGAAATAATCGTAGATAGTTTAGATATTCCTTGGGGAATGAGTTTTATCAATGAAAATGATTTATTGGTAACAGAAAAAAGTGGAATTTTATACAGAATCAAAAACGGAAGAAAAAAAAAGGTTAGAGGTTTACCACCAGTTTATGTAAGGGGTCAGGGTGGCCTTTTAGATATTGCTATCTCGCCAAATTATAAAAAAACAAAAGAGATTTATTTTACTATGAGTTCAGAAATTGACACTTATAATAACATTTCTCTCATAAACAATTCCATTTCAAATGAAAATTTAATTAATAATAAACTAATTCAGAAAGGGATTGAATTAATCAGAAAAGAATATCCTTTTGTCTTTAATGAGACACTGAAAGATTTTATCGAAACTTTTAAAGATGAATTAGAAAATGGGTTTGATCCCATTGAGAAATTTCAACTTTTTTTAGACGTAAACTATTATCCTGACATAAAAGACGAAAGTGACTTAAATCAAATTTCAGAATTAAGTGGTAAAATAAAAGAAATTGAAATTTCTAATGACAAAAATTTATATGAAGAAGAAAAAAAGCTAAAAAACAAACTTAGATCCATACAAAAAAAATATTCCTTTCTGCCCCAAAGTGGCAAAAGAAAAGCAAAAGGCGGACATACTGCATTATACAAAGCAACTTTAAAAGATTTAGAGTTAAAGGATGTGAAAATGATTTACAAAGGAGATTTTAATACAAAAAAAGGTCAACACTGGGGTTCAAGAATTGTTTTTGATAATAATAATTATCTCTATTTTACAATAGGAGATAGAGGAAACAGAGATGTTAACCCACAGGATATTTCAAGAGATGGAGGTAAAGTTTATAGGTTAAACTTAGATGGTAGTATCCCTAACGACAATCCATTCACAGGTAGAGAAAATGTTAGAAAAGCAATTTATAGTTATGGGCACAGAAATCCACAAGGAATGGTATTTAACAAAAACACAAAAAAAATATGGACCAATGAACATGGTCCAAAAGGTGGAGATGAAATAAATATTATTAAACCCGGAAAAAATTATGGGTGGCCAATAATTACCTATGGAATAAATTATAGTGGAACCATTATTACTGATAAAACTTCTATGGATGGAATGGAACAACCATTATATTACTGGGTTCCTTCAATTGCTCCATCTGGAATGGCATTCTCAACATCTAATTTATATCCAAAATGGAAAAACAATCTTTTTGTTGGTTCGTTAAAATTTGAGTATCTAGAGAGATTGGAAATAAAAAATGAAAAAGTTGTAAAAAGAGAAAAAATTCTTGAATCGATAGGAAGAGTAAGAAATGTTAAAGAAGGGCCCGACGGATACTTGTATTTGGCAGTTGAAGGAAAAGGAATTATTAAAATAATTCCTAATTAAAAATGAAATTTTTTTTAATAATTTATTTAGTTCTGTTTTTAAATATTTCTTTTAATTTATTTTCGAAAAAACCGATTCAAGAAAGCTTATTAGATGGGCAAGAGATATATAATGATTTTTGTGTTCAATGCCATTTAGAAGATGGAAAAGGGATTAAGGGAATTTATCCTCCATTGGCTAAATCAGATTTTCTAAAAGATATTAATCAAACTATTTCTTCAATCAAGTATGGTCTTAAAGGACCAATTACTGTTAATGGCGAAAAATATAATTCAATAATGGTATCTCAAGGTCTAGATGATGAGGAAATTTCCGATGTAGTTAACTACATTTTAAATTCTTGGGGAAACTCGACTAACAAACTAATTACAGAAGAAATTGTTACCTCTATTAAGCGATAATTAAAATGAACTTTAGAAAACTAAAACCAAAAAACTCATACTTATTTGCTTATCTAGTAATTAGTGTGTTTTTTCTTATATGGATGATTTTTTTAGATACTCATTCATTGTTAGTTCATTTAGAATTGAGTAAAGAAATTGATAATTTAAATGAAAGAAAAATATTTTTGGAAAGTGAAATTGAAAAAGATAATAAATTAATTTTAGATTTAAATAATATTGACAGCTTGGAAAAATTTGCGCGTGAAAAATACATGCATAAAAAAGACAACGAAACAATTATCATTATAGAATGACGCAAATTTAAGTTATTTAATATTTTGTTAAAAAACCTTTTCAGATTCCCTTTTTTTGCCCTTTAATTAATACTATTTTTAAAAAATATTATGGCAAAAATAATTGCAATCGCGAATCAAAAAGGTGGTGTCGGAAAAACAACAACTTCCATTAATCTTTCATCCGCCCTTGCTATTCTTGAAAAAAAAGTACTGTTAATCGATGCTGACCCACAAGCTAATACAACTTCTGGACTAGGCTTTGATTCTTCACAAAAAAAAATAGGAACTTATGAATTATTTGATAATAAGACAGAATTTAACAATATTATCTATAAAACGTCAATAAACAAATTAAAATTAATTCCTTCCCACATAGACCTAGTAGCTGTTGAAATAGAGCTAGTAAATAAGAAGAAACGAGAATTTATTTTGAAAAAATCACTAGATGAAATATCAAATAATTTTGATTTCATTTTGATAGACTGTCCCCCATCTTTGGGTCTTATAACCCTGAATGCTTTGACTGCTTCAAATTCAGTTATTATTCCAATTCAATGTGAATATTTTGCATTAGAAGGTTTAGGTAAACTTTTAAATACTATAAAAAGTATTCAAAAATTACATAATCCTAATCTTGATATTGAGGGCTTACTTCTAACAATGTATGATTTAAGACTTAGGCTATCAAATACTGTAGTGGAAGAAGTTAAAAAACATTTTGGGAAAATGGTTTTTAAGACAATTATTCAAAGAAATGTAAGATTAGGTGAAGCCCCAAGTTATGGGGAAAACATCATTGAATATGACTCAACTAGTAAAGGGGCTAAAAATTATTTAAGTTTAGCTCAAGAAATTTTAAAAAAAACAAATCATGAATAAATCAAAAAAAAAATCGGCTTTAGGAAGAGGGCTTTCTGTTCTTTTAAATAATTCTGATTCCTATTCGGTTGACACTAACCCAAGTGAAGAAAAAATTAAAGTCGGCGTTGTTGCAATCCCAATAAAACAAATTACAACAAATCCATATCAACCAAGAAGTAATTTTAATGATGAAAATATAGCAGAATTAGCAGAATCAATCAAGAATATAGGTATAGTTCAGCCAATTACAGTTAGAAAAATAGAAGACAATAAATTCCAATTAATAGCTGGTGAAAGGAGACTAAGAGCATCAAAAAAAATAGGATTAAAAACTATTCCTTCATTTATAAAAAATTCAAATGATGAGGAAATGCTAGAAATTGCTCTAGTTGAAAATATACAGAGGAAAGACCTTGATCCTATTGAAATAGCC
>CACJHA010000016.1 GCA_902593075.1 uncultured Bacteroidota bacterium | reverse complement strand
ATTACATGCTAAACAATATTGTGGGAATTGACTCCATCTCTGAGGGTTGTTTTCTCCAGCTGGTCTTTCAAGATAGGCAATAAGTGTTCTATTAGCAGAGATATGTTTTGTGATTTCATTAACTTCAAAAACAAAATTTCCGTATTTTATATAATTATAAAATACTGTTTGTTAATCTTTTAATTAATTAACTTTATTATACAACAAAAGAAAAAATGAAAAAATTATTTTACTTAATAAGTTTTTTCCTCATCATTTCTTGTTCTAAGGACAAGGATGAAAATGAGGAAGTAGTTGCGGATGAAAGGATGGCCGATTCAGCAATAACAAATATTTATGCCTCTGGAAAAGTTTCTGAGCAAACTGCAGCCGAGGCAAAACAAACAATTTTCGGGAAGTGGGATGTTGGTGGGTCCTCTTCTAAAAATATGTCTGGTTCAAAGAGTTTATCTGAATGTACATTCAATTTTATTGAGTTTACAGATAAATCTTATATAATGAGTTTAAGTATAACTGGACCAGACGGACCTGAAAGTGGAAGTATTTTTGGGAATTATGCATTAATCGAAGCGGATGGGCTTGTAACAGAAGTTCGCCTTTATTTCTCAGTTTCGGGAGATGATATACACATTGCAACTCTATCTAATATTGAAGTTGTAGAAAAAGCTTCCGGTGGTTTTGATGCCACTTTTGATATCAATTTTGAGATTGATCTTGGTGATATTGACATAGTATGTGCTGATTTAGGAGGTTCTTATTCAGCCGACAAAGAACCTGCAATGGAAGAAACTCTTTCTGCTGGTGTAGACTCTAATCATTATAAAGTGGTAAGAAATTGGCAGATGACCTCATACGCAGATTCAGATGGACTTGTACTATCGGATATATTACTAGATTATTGCCTTCGTGAACAATACGATCCTGTGATGGGTGAGTATACTGAAGCTTTAGATCCTGACTGCATAGTACCATCAACATTCCAAGTAAATTTATCAACCTTTGGAACCTACGTTACTATGACTTTGGACGAAAGTGGTTCACCCCTTGAGATTCAAACCGGTATTTGGACCTGGGCAAATGACGAACAAACTCAATTTTATGTTGACGACGATTGGACAGGAAATATTTCAGAACTGTCAACTACAAATTGGCAATTTTATGAGGTTCACGACACCACAGATTTTAGAGCTGATTACACTTTTAGTGAGGTTCCTTAAAATAAAAAACATTTAAAATCAAGAAGATCAAACTATCAATTAATAATTGTTATTTTGATCTTCTTTCCTTTTAAAACTTCAGCCATGGGCCGCACATCTGTTTTTGACTGCATAGATATTCGAATTATCCCTTCACCGTAACTGAAATAAGTAAACGAAGGAGCTTGATCTTCATCATTACATGCTAAACAATATTGTGGGAATTGACTCCATCTCTGAGGGTTATTTTCTCCAGCTGGTCTTTCAAGATAGGCAATAAGTGTTCCATTAGCAGAGATATCTTTTGTGATTTCATTTACTTCAAAAACGAAATTTCCGTATAAATTGTCTTCTGACATAAATGACGGGTTATCAATTTCTAAGAATAGAGTTTTTTTTTGAGACTCTTCTTGATCCAAGTCATTGTTATTAGACCCAGTGCTAACACACGAAATTAAAAAGGTGTTTATTATGCACACTGAAAAAAGAATGAATAGGGCATAGGTATTTTTCATTAGAGTTAAATTAAATTTATTTCAATATATAAAAATTTATAAAATACCAATTAGTAGGGATATACCGAGAAGAATAAGAAGTAAAGCAACTATTTTTTTTATTTGCTCAATTGTAACTTTTTTTAACAACTTGTTTCCAATAAAAGAACCTGCAACTGCAGAGACGACAGAGAAAAA
Organism: uncultured Bacteroidota bacterium; assembly: GCA_902593075.1. GTDB lineage: Bacteria > Bacteroidota > Bacteroidia > Flavobacteriales > Flavobacteriaceae > TMED96. The sequence goes on along the minus strand of CACJHA010000016.1, from coordinate 31,724 downwards.
CCCTAACTGATAGAAATCTGAATAATTGAGATTCAAAAAGTTTGTGCTGTAAACACTCAATCGAGTTATGTCAACTAGTGAAGAAATAGCCACAGTTGTCGCTATAAACACACTTTTTTCTAGTCCGTGCTTGACCAAAAAAGCACTTCTTAATGCGCCTTGGTTTCCAGAAAGCCCTCCAAAAAACCCACTTAAAAAACCACCAACAGGAAGATATTTTTTATCAAAATGTAGATTTTTTATCTGAGGGATTAAATCAATAATTGCAAAAATTATCAGTAAAATAGAAATCAAAAATTTAACTAGTATTACATCTATTTTTTTGTCAAAAAAATAATATGAGAAAATAACAATATTGTCGTCAAGTAACACCAAAAGGTAAGACCCTATTAATGCCGCTATAACTGATGGGAGTCCAAATCGAATCAATACCTTTTTATCGATATTTTTTCCCACTAAGAAAAACTTAAAAATATTATTGGAAAAATGGACCAGCCCTGTAAATGCAATTGCTATTTCGGTTGGAAAAAAAATCATCATAACAGGAGTTAAAATAGTCCCCAGACCAAAACCCGAGAAGAAGGTAAGTATTGCAGCTGAAAAAGTTACAATCGATACTACAAAAATATCAAACATAAAAAAAATGGATTATCATCTAATTCTTAGTTGTCTTCCTCATCTTCTTCGCTTGAGCTCTCATCATTTGACTTTTTAAGTGCTTTAGATGTTCTAAACTTAATAAAAATCTCATGTGACTTACTATTAGCTGATGCATTCCAACTTCCCAATTGCGATGTAAATGAGTATCCCAACATTACAGATGGTAGTAACTTGAACCCAGTTATAAAACTTAGATTCCCACCATTTTTACTTGGGGATGTAAAACTTTTATTTGTTGACCCATAATTAATCCCGAACCAAAATGAATCTTCGTAGAAAAGCATAGTTGAAAAATCCAAACTAGAAGGAGCATTGGAAACTTTCTTGATTAAAAAATTTGGATTAATTGTTAATTTTTCACTGATTCCTTTTTTAAAACCGCCTGAAAAATAAAAATGTCTTTTTTTGTTGATGATACTTGGCTCAAAAAAATACGGGATTGAAAAGCCTAGGTAAAATTTTTCCGAGTAGTAATACAAACCAAACCCAATGTTGGTAACGAAATAACTGTCTTTTGAACCTGCATTTGGATCCGATAGATTATCAAACTCTAAGCTACTTAAACTTATGTTATGATCGTTACCACTTAGTTTAAGTCCAAGAGAAAGTTTTTTGGAATTGTTCAATTCTAGGTGGTAAGCTGCATCAATTGCAATAAAATTACTGTTTAATGGACCAATCTTGTCACTTAAAAGTTGCATGCCAATTCCTAAATTATTTTTTAAATTACCATCTAATAAAATCGAATTGGTGGTTGGATTTCCTTCAAACCCAATCCATTGTAAGTTATTAATTGAACTTATTGTTAAGTTATCCTCTAAACCCACAAAAGCAGGATTAAATAATTGAGAATTAAACATATAGTGGTTAAATGATAATTCTTGTTGACCCTGAAGTTTAAATAATTTCAAGAACAATAAAAATAAAATTAATATGACTCTATATTTATTCATCATTCATTCTTGTTAAATAGATATATCCCTTTTTGACTCTTGATCCGTCACCATTTAAATCTAACACATAAAAATATGTACCTACAGGTAAGTTCGTATTGCTTCCACTGTTTAAATTTCCATTGTAATTTCCATCCCAATTATTATTATATCCAGTTGATTCAAAAACTTTTATTCCCCATCTGTTAAAAATCACGAGTTTATTATTAGGGTAGTTTTCATTTAATCCTCCTCTTATCGTCCATTTATCGTTTATTCCATCTCCATCGGGTGAGAAGGCATTGGGTATAAATAAATTTGTAATAACCAATTCGCTAGAATCTGAAAATGTTTCACCTCCACAAATGTAGCAAGGAGAAAAAGCCTTTACCCTGTAACTCCAACCCTCCATACTATACAATGGATTTGAAATTGTTAATTTATTTGTTAGCGTACCATTGTACATATTATCATCAACAAGATCAATCCAATTATTTGACTTAGAAGAAACAGACATTGAATTTTTATTCACTTGCCATTGGTAAAATATTGTAGACTCAGCAGTAGCTAAAACTGAAATTTCAATTTTTGAATCCCTAACTATAAGTTTAGTTTTAACAGGCTGTTCGTATATTTCTACCGCAGATCCAACTTCTAAAAAGTCGAATGTCCCATTTTCATCGTTGTCTGCAATTTCTAAGTAACCACCACTTGATAAAACTCTACCCTCGGGACCTACTTCGGGATCTCCAAACCCAAGTATTCCATCGTTATCGTCATCACTAAAACCAGCCTCAATAGCGTCATAACAGCCATCACCGTCAGAGTCAGGGTCAATCGAGTTAGGTAGATTATCTCCGTCAATATCTTCATCCCCTTCCAAAATATCTAAAATACCATCGTTATCGTCGTCCAAATCCATATTGTTTCCAACTTTATCACCATCAGAGTCAAACCATTCTAATTTGTTGTCAGGAAATACATCTATTGAATTTTTGTAGGTGTCTCCATCGCAGTCTAAATCCTCCCATTCTTTTGTAACAGGAAAGTCTCTAAATTCTATTTTAAAGTCACACCTGTCTTGAGGGTCGGTTTTACTATTTACAATTTCTTGCCAGTTGGTAAGACCATCTCCGTCACAATCGAAACCTTTTTCGGGGAAAGTTGTAAGACTTTCAAATTCATAATTACATCTATCAAAAACATCCGTTCCATCTTTTATCTCATTTCCGTTTAGAACTCCATCTCCGTCACAATCACCTGCTTTCCAAGCATCACTTGTTTTAGTATTAACGCTACTGAATATAAAACTACAGCCATCAAGGGGGTCCGTTTTATCTAGGGCCTCTTTCGCATTTGTAACACCGTCTCCATCGCAATCTTCTTCAGATGTAACCGTTATTGTTATACTATCTACATTTAAGGAACAACTATTTGATGGGTTCGTATTGTCAGCAAAAATTTCGTTAGAACCCAGAACTCCATCTCCATCGCAATCTCTTCCAATGACCGAAATGCTTACAGTTATGCTTTCCTGTTTGTAACTACATGCGTTTCTTGCATCTGTATTATCAATTAATTCATCTCCATTTAATACTCCATCTCCGTCGCAATCTAGAAGTTTCCATCCTGGAGATATATTTCCAAAAATGACACTTGGGAAAAAATAATCGCAAGGGTCAGTACATAATGTACCATATAGTATCTCGTTAGCACAACAAACCCCATCACCGTCTAAATCACAAGAGGGTGTACAGTCATCTTTAAGAATTATTGTTGAAGAAGCAGTTGAGTTCCCACAAAGAGAGGGAATTTCATACAAAATTTGATAAGTCCCACCACTTGATCTTGTAAAATCAATTCTTCCAGTTGTAGGATTTATATCCAAGCCCGCTGGTGAGCTATAAAATGTACCAGACACTGTTCCAGTTATAGAGGGTCTAATATCTGTATCATCAGGACAAAATTCAGTGCCTTGTGGGTAACCATAGTCAAAAGTTCCGGTATTGAGGGAAGATATAGTTAAAGGAATAGTTGTACTACTAACACAGCCAAGGATTACAGCTGGGGTAGGTAAGCTTGCCGGAGCTGCTGACTCACTTGCAAATAATGCAAGAACTTCTCCGTCAGTCAGTGCATCGTTCCACAACTTTAGATCGTCCGCTTCACCTTCAAATAAAGATGAACCTATAGGTTGATTTCTATACCCTCCTCCTCCAATAGAAAGACCGTGGTCTCTTATGTTAAAGATGTTACCAGTCCCAAGAAGATTATAAAAAGGAATAACCACACCATCTACAAACACTCTTCTACCTATGTTTCTATTGTAGACAAAAACCATATGATGCCAATTATTATCTGAAAAATTACCATCTAAAAAACCTTGCCTGCTACATCCGTTAAACTGACTTTGTCTATTATCTCCAAGTCTTATAATCACACCCCTTGTGGAGTTAGAACAGCCATAATTTCCAATTGATAAAAAATCTCTTCTTGAGGTATCATATCTAACCCATAAACTAATTGAAAACGAATCTCTGTTATCGGGAAATTCTTGAGCTTGCGCATCACCAAAGTATATAACTGTATTTCCATTAAATTGATATGCTGAATTTGGATTACCAAATCTGTCTGCTACTAAAACAGGTTCTGAAGTTGTTGGTAAAACTGTACCATGGTGATTTAGCCCTGAAACATCACCATAGTTTCCGTCAAAGGGATAATGACCAACAATATTTGATAGTCTAGGCGGTGGAGATGATAAATTCATAGCAGATGGGGTTGTATAGGTAATATCGTAAACCCCAATATTAGATAATGATGGATTAATATTTCCTGTTACTCTATCGATTGACAGACCAGTGGGGCTAGATGTGAAGGTTCCACCTGTGGTGAAAATAGTAGGTGAAAACACATTAGTGTTTTCGATACAGAAAAGATCAGAGGAGTAACTAAAATTGGAACTATCTACAGCTTTTATTTCAATTGTTGATGAAGAGGTGTCTTGGCAATCACCTGCTGTAGTATATTCAATGGTATAGCTTCCAACAGTTGACAAACTGGGATTTATGATTCCAGTAGATAAATTTATACTAAGACCAGCTGGATTTGAAACAAAAGTTCCTCCAGGTGTTACAATAGTTGGGGTAACAGTTGATATATCATTTACACAGTATGTTTTTGCTGGATATTTAAACTGAGGGTCATTTTTAAAATCGTTAATTGTCAAGGTAAAAGATGCTGTTCCAGGGCAAATTCCAGAAGAGGTATACTCAATAGTATAGGTGGCAACAGCAGAAAGATTTGTATCTATTTCACCACTAATAGAGTCAATACTGAGCCCGGAAGGACTAGAGGTAAAGGTTCCTCCAATAATGGAAAGGGTGGGTGTAACAAGTCCTATGGTCCCTTGGCAATAAATATTTTTTGGGTAACTAAATGTAGGGTTATCACTGGGTCTAATACTTAGTGTAAAGGTAGATGTTGCAGAACACGCACCTGAGGTAGTGTACCCAATTGTATAGGTTCCAACACTTGAGCTTGTCGGAGATACATTTCCTGTAGATGAATTTATATCCAATCCAGAAGGACTAGAGGTAAAGGTTCCTCCAATAAGATTTGCAGTAGGTGATACAATACCAGAGGTGGATTCACAATAAAAGCTTTCAGGATAAGAAAATGATGCATCATCCACCTCAATAATTATTATAGAGGCTGATGAAGTTGTTGAACACACACCAGGAGTTGTATATTCAATCGTATAAGTTCCAACTGATGACCCTAATGGCGTTATTTTACCGGTCGCTAAATTAATATTCAATCCTGTTGGACTTGATGTAAAAGTACCTCCGGGTGTTCCTAATGCTGATGGAAAAAATCCAATAGATTCACTTTCACAATGTGTTATTTTAGAGAAGCTAACTGAAGAATCTTCTGCTTGCAAAATTTCTATACTTGTAGAAGAAGTTGAAGAACAGTCCCCAGCCGTAGAATATTCCACCACATAATTTCCTGGAGTTGAACTCGAGGGAAGAATTTCTCCATTTGAAGAATTAATTGAAAGGCCACTTGGACTAGAGGTAAAACTACCACCAGGTGTATTTATGGTTGGACTTACTGAACCAATAATTAATTCACAAAACGAACTATCGGAGTAACTAAAAGACGAATCGGTTGTGAAATCAGTTATTGAGAGGGTGAAAGATGAAGTTGTTGAACAGTCTCCACTTAATGTGTATTCAATTGTATAGGTCCCTACTGAAGAGGTAGAAGGGGTAACCACACCCGTTGAAGCGGTAATGCTTAATCCGACAGGTGAAACGGTAAAAGTACCTCCTGAAGCTCCAGTAATTGTTGGAGAGACAACCGAAAGAGTGCCTTTGCAGTAACTATTAGAATCGTAATTAAAACTTGAATCCGATTCTTCCACTACAATTGAGCATGTTGCAGTATGAACGGTATTTCCCAAAGTTTCAGACCAAGTTACCGTAACAAGATATGTTCCTGGATTGGAATTATCTACATCAATTATTCCATCGTTTGCTCCAATTGAAAGACCCGAAGGAGATGATGTATATGAGTCAGCAAGATAACGTGGAGCGAAAGAATCGAAATCGTATTGGACCTGGCTTGGAGAAATGGGATCATTAAATATTTTAATTGGACCAAATTGACCTATAAATGCTCTGACATCATCTGTATTATTTACACCCTTCTGATTTCTCCCAAAATGAATATCACCTCTATCGTCTAATGTTCTATTGTCGGTTCCAGTTTCTGTATGCTTTAATTCTCCGTTTACATAAAATTTTAAAATTGCCAATCCGTCAGGGCCATTTGTCTGTCTTGTTATAACAAAATTATACCACTGATTGTTGTTAGGAAGAAAATCTCCCATTTGATAATAGCTATTGTGGATCCTTATCTTTGGAACACTACTTTCATAATAAAATTCTACTTGCCCATTATTCCTATCGCCGTTAGCCCAATCAAATATTTGAGCATCATTGGTCCAATCAGTCTCGTTTACCCATACAGAAACTGAAAAATCGTTTCTTGGAAAAAAATATCTTAAGGTACCACCACCAGAGTTGTTTATTGAATTTCCTTCATCATTAGTGTTGATTTTCCATGAGTATCCAGGGATATGCTCCACATCACCAGGATTGGCTAAAAGTCGAAAATCGGGGTGATGGTTTGAATTGTTTGTGGGATTTCCACTCCAATGACTATAGGCACTGTTTGTAGTCATATTTGTAATTGGAGATCCATTTGAAGCATTGCCTACATCAGCATAGCTATTAACATTTCCAGGGTCCAAGTAAATTCTTGGAACTACGCTATGAGTTGTTGTTGGAATAAGTGTTGGTCTTAAATTTCCTCCATCAGAAAGACAAACAGTGGTGGGTGAGTAGGTCAGTGTATGATCAATATCATTTACAGATCTTATGGTTATAGACATAGTAGAGCTGTCGCAGCCTAATGTATGAGTAACATTATAAGTTCCAGCTAAAGATGTAGATGGTGATATAGTTCCTGTTAACGAATTAAAATCTAAATAATAATCCCCCGACGCATAATTCCACTGTAGGGGATCTTGTATTGTTATATTGGTTGGAGTAAAGGTAAAAGATCCTCCAGATTGATTTATTGTAGGATTAACCGAGCTAACGGATTGACTTAATATTGAAGACCCAGAATAACTAACTGAGGTGTCATAAATTCCAGTGTTATTAACTATTGAAATTTTAAAAGGATCTCTAGTATTATCTGAATCAAGTTCATATATCCTTACCCTTCCTCTATCGGTTCCCCCTGTTGTATTATTATTTGGGGCTCCTACGGCAATAATATTTCCTTCAGCATTTATATCTACTGACCATCCAAATCGACCTTTGTTATCATTACCTACAATATTGGACCCTATTTTTGTCCATGTTGGTTCTTGCACACCACCAACATCTTTACTTATTTGTCTCCAAACATTGACCCTGCCTTTTTTGTTTACATTATAAGTGTCTGGAGAGCCGATAACAGCTGTGTTTCCAGAAGCATTTAGAGCTACAGACCAGCCGGCTTTTCTTCCATTAACAGTCTCACACAGTACACAATCGTAAGCCCAATACTTCCATTTGTCGTCGCTCTCATTATATAAATACGCATTAGTTCTACCCTTATTTGAAGAATAATGGGGTTGACCTGCAAGTATCATATTTCCTTCAGCATTTATGGAAACATCGTGGCCAAATAAAACAGGATTATTTCCAAATTTTGTATTTCCTTTTTGGGTCCAGTTTGGAGCGTTATATTCATAAACTATAATCCTACCTTTGTTATCGTGCTCATTAGCTCCAATTACAATAGTATTTCCTGAAGAATCTAAATCAACACTTGTTCCCCAGTTTGGTGTCGAATCTCCAAAGTCTGGAGGATTAATTTTACCTGTAGCACCTTTTGCAACCCAGTTTGTTCCGTTGTATTCATAAACATGCACCATTCCTTTATTTGCTCCAGCTGTATCATTATCACGGTCCCCAATTGCAAGTACGTTTCCAGCAGAATTTAAGGCTATCGAACGACCAAAATTTTTAGAATTAACTTTAGTTCCAAAAATTTCATTCCCTAATTGACTCCATACGCCATTTCTTCTTTTAAAAACAACCACTCGACCACAATTAGCGCAAGAAGGTAAATCATGCTGTAGGTGAGACATTGCTATGATATCACCAGTGTCGTTTACTGCAATATGAGAGGAACTAGTTTGATGCCAGTCTTGTCCTCCTTGTGCTCCTTTACCTCCAATATAGTGACCAATAGCCTCCCAAGATCCATTATTATTATAAAAAGCTCTCATTCGTCCTGCTTTAGATCCATTAGTATTATTACCAGGAGCCAGGGTTGTTAAAACATTTCCAGCAGCATTTAATCTAACAGATATTCCCAACCTATTTTTATTTTGAATATTTCCACTTGTTCCTATTTGTGCATCTATCTCACCTATTCGATTCCAAGAACCTATGGATGGATTTCTTGAATAATAAATATCATAATCACCAACAGTTGACGAAGCGGTATTGATTACGCCCGTGTCTTTATTCATATCCAATCCTGGCGGATCAGAATAATAAATTCCGCCTGCTGGGCCAGTTAGAGTAGGAGTTGCAGTACCATCAGTGATACAATATGCATTTTGAGGGAAATAAAAATCTAATGTGTTGGTAGCTTGTATGCTTATTGTTCTTGAAGAGGAACTTGAACAAGAACTAGGGATTGAGTAATTAATTGTATAGGTTCCCTGGGTTGAAGCGGAAAGATTTATTTCCCCAGTTGAAACGTTTAAAACAATTCCAGCAGAAGAACTAAAATTCCCTCCAGTCGTTCCAAGGATGGTAGGGGTAGGATTTTTTTCAGCTTTGCTATAGGTACTCTTTCCGTATACAAAGTTTGTCAACTTAATGTTATTTGAAGTAGCTACAACCCCAGTAGCCCCGTTGTTAAGGGTTCCATTGTAGGTATTAGCGTAGGAAGAATTATTTATTAAAATTGTTGAGGTGACCGTCTCCATGTCATAATAAGCTATTAAAGATGCCTCTAGGGTTGGAGCGTTGTGTATATCATTTTGAATTTGAGCAAAAGTTCTTTTTGAATTCCAAATTCTTAATTCATCAATTTGTCCTTTAAAAAACTGGGTGCCACTATTGTTTTTTCCTAAGTAAAAAACCCCATCGTTATTAGAAGCAACACCATTTGCAATAAGGCTACTAGTAATGCGATCTGCTTTAAGTTTATTGTGTTGAATCCCATTAAAATACCAATAAAATGTTCCTTCATCAACGCCATCATTTTCGTCTGTATCGTGAACTAGGGCAATATGTGTCCATTTAGATACTTGTGTTCCCTGTAACATCCTTTTCTCTGCTCCAGTTAGATTTGTTTCGAAAAAAATTTCCTTAGGCACTGCACCATTTTGACCTCCAATACCTATTATAGATCTACCTGTCTCACCTGGTAAATTTCCATCAGCTTGAGATAGAATTATATCTTTCGCACCGGTTCCGTGTACTTCTTTTTTATACCAAAAACTAATTGTAAAGTCTTGATTTGGGTCAAATATAAATGGCAGCTCTACGAAGTCGTCGACCCCATCAAAAGATAGAGAACGATTGCTTTCATCTACCGATGGTGGGCACCATTGAGAGAATAATAGCCCTCCACAAAAAAAGGTCAAAAGAAAAAAAAATTTTCTTAAGTGATTCAAAACAAACATATTAGCTTACCGATTGCAAATTTAACGCATTTTTAATAAATTCATAAACACTAAAATCGTATCTCCAGTTGTAAGTTTTTTTGAGTAAACCCTAATTTTTTATAAAAAGGTATTGTTTTGTAATCTGTGTTTAAAATGGTTTTATAACAACCTTCTTTTTTAGAAATAGAAATCAATTGACTAACTAGGGATGAGGCAACTGATTTGCCTCTATATTTTTTAAATACAACTACATCTTCAATTAGTCCAACTTTACGATTGATCTTTTCGATGATGTGAAGAGAAGAAGACCCCATTATTTGACCTTTTTCACTTTCAGCTACTAAACAAAAAACATTCTTGTTTGAGAAAAAACTTTGAGAGAAATCACTATTATCTTCCCATCCAAACCCTTCTTTCATTAACAAATTCAAACTTTCAGCGTCTTTTTTATTTACTCCTCTAATTAGCATTTATTTTTTAAAAATTGCTGAAAAGCCTCCACCTCTTGACATGGAAATATTTATTTTGGAGTTATTATTTAATATCATTTTTTCAAATTTATAATCCATTGCGTTTCTATCGGTGTTGACTCCATCTTTATAAACTTGAACATTATAATTTACATCATTATCTAAGAATGAAAGATCAACTTCAAAGTTCCTAGCTGTCCAATCTGTCATGGCACCTAAATACCAGTTCTCACCTTTTCTTCTTGCAATTACAATGTAGTCTGAAAGTTTTGCTTTAAGAACAACGGTTTCATCCCAAGTTGTTGGAATTTGAGTAATAAAATTGACTGTTTCCTGTTCTTTTTTATAGATTGTAGGGGATTCGCACATCATCTGCAGAGGTGATTCAAAAACAGTGTACATCGCTACTTGATGAGCACGAGAACCTGGAACCATAGGTCTAGTAAAAATTGCAGTAATATTATCTGATTTTTTTAGTGGATTTCCTGATCTGTCAAAACCATAAGGACTTTTATCAGATGGATCCCATTTGTAATCATAAAGATTTACGTTGGTCATCCCACCTGGGGTGTAATCTAATGGGCCAGCTACCATTCTTATAAATGGAATCGTAAGGTTGTGCTCTGGGTCGACTGCTTGTGGATCGTTGGAATAAGGAAAATTTCTAATATTCCACTTATTCTGTTCGTTTCCCATAACACCTTCATAAGTAAGTAGATTAGGCCAAACTCTTTCAATCCCAGCTGGTTTAAAGGCACCGTGATAGTCTACTAAAAATTTATATTTGGCTGCAATTTCCGCTATCTCCTCATAGGACTGAACCATGTATTGGTCGTTTCGTTGCATAAAATCTACTTTAACCCCAACTGCTCCCCAGCTAGAATATAGTTTTATAAGCCCTTCTGTATCCTCATTTAGAGGTTTCCAAAGTACCCATAATAGTACTCCAACATTTTTTGATTTAGCATAACGTATAAGTTCTTTTATTTGGATATTTGGATTAGCTTCATAAATTTCCGTTGTCGACTTTGTCCACCCCTCATCTAAAAGTATGTATTCAATACCATTTTCTGAAGCAAAATCTATATAGTATTTATATGTCTCTTGATTTATACCTGCTTTAAAATCTACTCCATAAATATTGTTTGAATTCCACCAATCCCAGGCAACTTTCCCTGGTTTTATCCATGAGGTATCTTCAATTTTTGATTTTTCTGAAAGTATGGTTACTAAATTACTTTCAACAAATGTTCTATCATCATCAGATACAATAAATACTCTCCACGGAAGGTTTCTGCTACCATTTAATTTTGCTATGAAATTTGCTTCTTCAACTATATCCTGAGTTCGGTCCGACCCTTCCCCATTTTCTGAATCATAACTTCCAGCAGGTACGGCTTTTAATACGTAATTTGGAAATTTTGATATTAGATTACTGTTTTGTTTTTTTTCTAAAAACATACCGGGGTAGTTGTGTAAAGATGATTCTGTAAAAACAACTTTTCCATTATCCGTTTCAATTAAAACTGGTAGGCTGCAAAAATCTGCATCTTTTAATTTCGAAATATCTATGTGGTTGTAAAGTCTTTCATTGTGTGAATACATTGATTCCTCCCATGGGAAATATGTAGAGGCATCAGCTGGAAAATTAAGAGTCATTTTCTCATAAATCACATTTTTTGGTTTATTCCTTTTGTCATATATTCTATAGGCAACACCATCATTGTATGCTCTAAAAATTACATCGAAGTTGCTTGTCAATGAAATTGTTATCTGGTTATATGTAGTTTCTATTTTTCTGTCTTTATTTGGAATAGGGACATTTACGATTTGATTAAAAGTTTCTCGCTTGATATTTCTGACCTTTGATTTGGACCCAATTGATCTCCCGTCACTCATTTCGATTCCAATAGCTACATTTTCAATAATTACATTATTTTTTAAACTTACTTGAAATTTTAATTGATTTAAGGTTTGAATTTTGATTTCAATCAGCTTATTAGGAGATGATAATTTTAAATTTTGGCTTTGTATACTTTTTGAGATCGAAAAGAAAAATATTAAAACAAATAATTTTAGACAAAGTTGTTTTTTATTCATTGGTTTTTTTTTAAAATAAATGTGGTTTATACAAATATTAGCTTTTATAATAGTTAAGAATTTTAAAAGTATGAAAAAACACCTATTTTTATTCAAAATTTAAGCTTTGTTTTTTTTAAAAAAATATAAAAAACTATTACTAGTTGCATCAATTATTTTTTTTATTTCATTGATTTTTAATTCACTCAGACCTAAAAAAATAATAAGTTACACTGCCGATGTCAAGCCAATACTAAATAGTAAGTGCATCTCATGTCATGGAGGAGTAAAAAAAAATGCAGGGTTAAGCTTTCTTTTCCGGGATGAAGCTATAGCAGTTACACAATCTGGAAAGCCGTCTATCATTCCTGGGAGTGCCAAAAAAAGTGAACTTATTAAAAGACTTCACGAGACCGATTTAGAGGAAAGAATGCCCTACAGAAAGCCCAAGTTATCAGACAAAGAGATTGAGATTTTAACCAAATGGATAGATCAAGGCGCAAAATGGGGTACTCATTGGGCATATATTGCTCCTGAAAAGCAGAATATACCTAAGCCGGGGAAAAGTTTTGAGGAATTAAATTTCCTATATAATCCAATAGATCACTTTGTGGCTGCGAGAATGGAAGATGTGTCACTGTTTCCAAATAAACCTTCCCCTAAAAATCTTGTTGCCAGAAGAGCGGCTTTTGACGTAACAGGACTACCTCCAGAAAAAAATATTTATAATAATTTTTTGGAAAATAAAATAAGTTATGAGCAGTTCATAGACAAGCTATTTGACAATCTTGGATATGGAGAAAACTGGGCAAGTTGGTGGCTTGATTTTGCTCGATATGCCGACACCAATGGTTTTGAAGCAGACAGAACAAGGAGTATCTGGAGGTACAGGGATTGGGTTATTAATGCTTTAAATCAAGATAAACCATTTGATGAATTTACCATAGAACAATTGGCAGGCGATTTACTACCAAATCCTTCCATAGACCAGTTTATTGCTACAGCTTTTCATAGAAATACAATGACAAATCAAGAGGGAGGAACTGATGACGAGGAATATAGAGTAGCCGCAATTATTGATAGAGTTAATACTACATTTGATGCACTTCAAAGTACAACCATGAGTTGTGTTCAATGTCATAGTCACCCATATGATCCAATTCGTCACAAGGAATATTATGAGGTGATGGCTTTTTTTAACAACACCGTTGATTCAGACCACAATCATAATGAACCAAGACTTAGAATTTTAGATGGACAATTAATTAATAAAAGTGATAAGATTTTAAAATGGATTTCGAAATACGGAAATAAAGAAGAAAAAAAAATATTTGAACGTTTTATCACATTCATCGATCCTGTTTATTATGCTAATCAATTTGAGGTAAAAGATAAAGAAACTGCATTTTTCTTGAGTTCTTTCCTAGGTTTTAGAAATGGGGGTGAAGTTTTGCTTAAAAATGCTAACTCACTTGAAAATAGAGTTTTATACTTTAGTAATTTTGTTTATCAAAATGGGGTTACAATCACTTTTAGAAAAAATTCTTCCAATGGAAGGATTATTGGAAAAGTAAAGTTGGATAAAGATAAAAATCCCGATATATGGACAGAAGGGTACGACGATCAAAAAGTTACAGCCATCAAGATACCGAAAATTGAAGGTTCCTTTGATTTGTATATATCAGCTAAGACATCAGAAAAAATAAAAAAATCTGACGTCTTGTTGGATTTGGAGTGGATTTCATTTCTTCCTGAAATCCCAGGTAAAAACAAACCTGGTTATCCAAGGATTAAAAAACAATTCATTGAACTATTAAGTGGTACTAAATTTTCTGATCTCCATCCCGTCACTCTTGAAAATCCCGAGCATATGAGTAGAAAAACTTTTATGTTTGATAGAGGAAATTGGATGACCCCAAAGGAAGAGGTAAAGCCAAATGTTCCGTCTAATTTAAACGGTTGGGATAATAAATGGGAAAAAAATAGGCTAGGCTTTGCAAAATGGATAACAAGTAAAAAAAACCCTCTTACAGCTAGGACAATTGTAAATAGAATTTGGTATCAAATTTTTGGGAGGGGAATTGTAAATACAATAGAAGACATGGGTACTCAGTCTGAACCACCTTCGCATCCCGCACTTCTTGATTGGCTCTCGTATGAATTTATGAATTCGATGAATTGGAGTTTAAAAAAATTAATTAAAACTATACTTTTATCTTCAACATACAGGCAGAGTTCAATTATTTCAAAAGAAAAAAGTATTAAAGATCCCGACAATGTTTTTTATGCAAGAGGACCAAGATTAAGACTTACCGCTGAGCAAATAAGAGATCAAGCCCTTTTTGTATCAGGTCTTTTAAGTAAAAAAATGTTTGGTCCGGGTGTTATGCCACCACAACCTGATGGAATTTGGGAGAGTCCTTATAATGGTGACCAATGGGTTGAAAGTAAAGGTGAAGATAAATATAGAAGAGGACTTTACACTTTTGTAAAACGAACAAGTCCGTATCCTTCTATGACAACTTTTGATGTAAATATGAGAGAAGTATGTTATGTGAAAAGAATTCCGACCAATACACCACTTCAAGCACTTGTTACTTTAAATGACCCTGTGTACCTTGAAGCAGCTCTCGCGTTTGCAAACCTTCATTCAAATAAACCTTATGAAGATGCTATAAAAGATATGTTCGAATTTGCAACGTATAGGGAATTAAGTGAAGACAAATTAAATTCTTTGATAAATTTATATAATGAGTCAAGTGATTTTTACACTAAAAGCCCAGATGGACTAAATGATTTTTATTTAGAGAATAAAAAAGTATCTAAAAAAGTTGCATCTTTAGCGATAGTGGCAAGTGCTATTATGAATCTTGATGAATTTTTAACGCATGGATAAGATAAAAAAACTACTTGAAGAGAAAAACACTGCAAATGCAAAACTCAATTCGAGAAGACATTTTTTAAAAGATTGTACCCTAGGCTTAGGTGGTATGGCTCTTGGTTCTTTACTCGGGTCATGTTTTTCTGGAAAAGAGCGTTTAGGTGTATCAGGTGTTGAAAGATTACTCAACCCTTTGTCACCCTCTGCGCCTCCTTTTTTGCCAAAGGTAAAAAGTGTAATTTATCTACATATGGTTGGAGCCCCGTCCCAATTGGAACTTTTTGACTACAAGCCTGAATTAGTTAAATTGAATAACAAACCATGTCCGGAATCTCTTTTAAAAGGAAAAAAGTTTGCTTTTATCAGAGGAGTCCCGAAAATGTTAGGTCCCCAGGCTAAATTTTCTAAGGAAGGTAAGTCTGGCAACTGGGTATCAAATAATTTACCTCACTTTAAAAAAATCATTGATGAAGTTGCATTTTTAAAAGCAGTTCATACAGACCAATTTAACCATGGACCTGCGCAGACCTTTATGTTTACTGGAAGTGCAAGATTGGGAAGGCCCAGCCTTGGCTCATGGGTAACATACGGCTTAGGTTCAGAAAACGCTAATCTTCCTGGATTTGTTGTTTTAACGTCGGGTGGTGCTGCTCCAGATGCAGGAAAAAGTGTGTGGGGAAATGGTTTTTTACCGTCTGTTTACCAAGGTGTTCATTGTAGATCAAAAGGAGACCCCGTTCTTTATTTGTCAGATCCAAAAGGTGTAAATAGAGACTTAAAACAAAAACTTATAAAATCGATAAACGATATAAATCTTAAAGAACACCAAAAGTTTAATGATCCAGAGGTACTTACTAGGATTAATCAATACGAAATGGCATATAAAATGCAGGTTTCAGTACCCGAAGTAATGGATATAAACAATGAACCCGAATATATACATGAAATGTATGGTGTCAAACCAGGGGAAGAATCATTCGCTAACAATTGTCTTTTAGCGAGGAAAATGGTCGAGAAGGGAGTAAGGTTCGTCCAACTTTATGACTACGGTTGGGATGCACACGGAGATCTAGAAGCGACTAGTTTAACAGCAGGCTTTTTGAAAAAATGTCAAATGATGGATAGACCTGTTGCGGCATTAATTTTAGATTTAAAACAAAGAGGTTTACTCGATGACACACTTGTTATCTGGGGGGGCGAATTTGGCAGAACACCAATGCAAGAAAATCGTATTGGAGTTGGGAATCTATTTGTAGGAAGGGATCATCAAGGAGATGCTTTCACTATGTGGATGGCTGGTGGAGGCATTAAAAAAGGGGTAGTTCATGGTAAGACAGACGAATTAGGTTACACTGGAATTGAAGGTAGAGTCTCAGTACACGACATACACGCAACAATACTTCATTTACTTGGTTTCGACCACGAAGAATTTACATATCAATTTCAAGGAAGACCCTTTAGATTGACTGATGTTGAAGGAAGAGTTATTAATGAAATTTTATCTTAGTAAAGATGGATTTTATCTACGACTTAATAGGTAGGTTTCATCCACTATTTGTCCATTTACCAATAGGTTTTATAATAATTGGATTAATGCTGGATTTTTTTTTTAGAAATAAAAAAGAACATTTACCTGTCTTAAGTTTTATTTTTTTGTGGGCTTTTATCACATCAATTTTTTCAATTATTACGGGTTATTTACAATATGACAGAGAAGGTTATGCCTGGGAAAGCGTTCAATGGCATCTTGTAATGGGAATTTTTACAATGGTTTTTTGTTTTCTATTTTACTTAAAACTTAGATACGAAACTTTTAAGAGTTTACATAAAAATTTCCTATTCGCTGGATTATCAATTTCTCTCTTAGTAACAGGTCATTTGGGTGGAAATATAACCCATGGTAGTGATCATTTAATTGAACCTTTACCGCCAGAGATTAAAGGTTTATTTGGGTTAGAGTATCAAAATAATGTCATTGAACTTGATCCTAAAAATTATAAGAATGCTGTATTTTATACCGATATTATTCAACCAATTCTTACCCAGAGGTGCGTTTCATGCCATAATGACAAAAAAACAAAAGGTGGACTCAAGATGAATAGCTACAATGCCATCATGAAAGGGGGAAAAAATGGTTCAGTTTTAATGATTAACAATTCAATGGAAAGTAAGATACATAAACGAATGAATCTCCCTATCGAAGATCGTTATCATATGCCACCAAAATCTAGAACTCAACCCAGTAAGGAAGAAATTGAATTGATTAAAATTTGGATTGATAATTCCGCATCCAAAAATGCTTTGGTTGGTGATTTACCTATACCTAAGAAAATGTTAGCTTCTTTTTTTCCAGACAAACCTAATGGTATTTATCCAGAAAAAGACGAAGAAGTGGTAAATAATATCCAGTTGTCTAATTTAAGAGATAAAGGGTTTTTAGTTGTAAATATTTTTGAATCATCACCTTTTTTAAAGGTCTCGTGCATTAATATTAGTGATTTTAGGGATAAATCAGTTCAACAGCTCATAGATATTAAAGACAATATTGTCGAATTAGATCTTAGTAATACTAAGGTTACAGATGATGTTTTTGAATATATTAAAGATTTTAAAAACTTAACTATTTTAAAATTAGACAACACTAACATTAGCGGTGAAAAAGCCAATATTTTATCAAATTTGACCCATTTAAAAAAAATAAGTTTAGTAAATACCATGTTTGATTTAAAGTATATTTCTAACTTTTATAAATATCCAAATTTGACTAACGTTAATTTATTTAAAGCAGGTGAGCAAAAAATTCAGAAAATTTTAATACCAGATAGTTTAAAACAGATTTTTAACTTGGGTGATTTGAAACTAGAAAAAATAAGCTCCGATGATATTGTCTACCCTTTCAAAGTGTATGGAGAGTAAGTTTAGAATTTATGTCTTTTGAACGCTTCAATTGCTTGGTACTCAGTCAAGCCTAATTTGTTGAATGTTATTGCCGTATTTCGATTTCGCTCCTCTGCTCTTAGCCAAAAGTCGCGCTTGTCCTGTCCTTGATACATTACTTTATCTTTCTGAGATTGATGGGATAATATGGAATTTCTTTTTTGAACCACTTGTTCTGGACTCATTGGGACTGCCATATCAATTTCGTTAATATCCCACTCTTGCCAAGCACCTCTGTAAAGCCAAAGCCAGCAATCTTTCATGAAAGACTTATTTTTTAATTCAGAAATTGCTTCGAATAGAATATCCAAACAAATTTTATGAGTCCCGTGGGGATCTGCTAAATCTCCAGCGGCAAAGATTTGATGAGGTTTTAATTCCTCTATTAATCCTTTAACAATATTTATATCTTTTTGAGATGGATCTTTCTTCTCAACTTTACGGGTTTGATAAAAAGGCAAATTAAGAAAATGTAAACGATTTTCTTCTAAATTTAAAACTCTAGCTGCCGCAAAACATTCACTTTTTCGAATGTCTCCCTTTAATTTGTTTAACTCATTACTATCAATGGTACCCTCTTTTTTGTTGGTTAACTCCAATTTAAGACTATTCATTTTTTTTGAATCTCCACTAGTTGCAATAGATACATCAACATACCTTCTAGCGTCTTCATCAGAAACCGCAATATTCCCAGAGGTTTGGTAAGCAACATAGACCTCATGATTTTGATTAATCAACCTAGCCAAAGTACCTCCCATTGAAATTACATCATCATCTGGATGTGGACTAAAAACAAGAACCCTTTTCTTTGTAGGCAATGCTCTTTCGGGTCTATTTTCATCAGAATGATTTGGTTTTCCTCCTGGCCATCCGGTAATTGATCTTTGAAGTTGATTAAACATCCAAATATTCAATTCATAACCTGAACCCTCAGTTTCCAAAAGATCTGATAATCCGTTTTCATTGTAATCTCTTTGAGTCAACTTTAATATGGGTTTTTGTAATTTATTGCATAGCCAAGCGATAGCTTTTTTTCTTAAATTATCGTTCCATTTGCAATCCTTAACTAGCCATGGAGTTTTATATCTAGTAAGTTCTGAACTTGCTTCTTCGTCAAGTATAATTGATGTGTTACTATGGGCCTGAAGAAAAGAAGCAGGAACCATACTTGAAACAGGACCTTCTATAGATTTTGCAACTTTCTCCGATTTTTTGTGACCCCATGCGAGTAAAACAATTCTTTTTGATTTCATTATAGTATCCACTCCCATGGTAATGGCTTTGTCAGGGACATTGTCTATTCCGTTAAAGTCTCCTGCTGCATCCTCTTTCGTAATAAAGTCTAACGAAACTAATCTAGTCACAGAGTTTTTATTAGATCCTGGTTCGTTAAATCCAATGTGACCCGTTCTTCCAATCCCAAGTAGCTGGAAATCTAAACCGCCAAGATCATTTATTTTTTTCTCATACTCATTGCAATAACTGTAAATATTTTTTGAAGAAATATTCCCTTTAGGAATGTTGATGTTTTCCTTAGGAATATCGATATGATCAAAGAGATGGTAATTCATAAAGTGGTTATAGCTAAGCAGGTCATCTTTTTCAATGGGGAAATATTCGTCTAAATTAAAAGTGATGACATTTTTAAAGCTTAATCCTTCTTTTTTATGAAGTGCTACAAGTTCCCTATAAACACCTATAGGAGATGAACCTGTGGCAAGACCGAGAATATAGGGTTTGTTTATAATTGAACGAATCCCGGTGGCAATCTCTTCAGCGACTAACTTTGACGCTTCAGCTGCGGAAGGAAAAGTAACATTATGGATTCTTTCAAATCTAGTATCTTGAAATTTGCCTGGAGCATCATAAAAAATATTTTTGCTTCCCATAGATTAAATACTGAGATACAAAGATAGCAAATATAAATATCTAGTAGCCTGCTGCGTTTCCATCCTTTCTTGATTCAGACGCTCCATAGAAAACTTTATTTTTTTTATCTACTTGAATTGCTTGATATCCTCCGAATGAGCCAAGATCAAAACCGACTTCGTGACCAAATTTCATTAACTTTCTTATCGATTCATAATTAAAACCACTTTCTAAAAAAACTTTACCTCCATCTAACATTTTTCCACCTGTAGGCTGCTCATCTGAAGAATGACGAATTCTTGGCGCGTCACCAGCCTCTTGGAGATTCATTTTAAAATCTATTAAATTCATTACAATTTGGGCGTGACCTTGTGGCTGCATAGCACCCCCCATTAAACCAAAGCTTACCCATGGACTACCATCTTTTGTTATAAAGGCAGGTATAATAGTATGAAAAGGTCTCTTTCTAGGCTCGTAAACATTAAAATGTCCTTCTTCCAAAGAAAAAAGCTCACCTCGGTCTTGGAGCATAAAACCAAGTCCGGGAGGAACCATACCTGAACCCATACCTCTATAATTACTCTGAATTAAAGAGACCATGTTACCTTCTTGATCCGAGGTGGTAAGATAAATTGTATCTCCATTTTCTAACTTTCCTGGGGTTACACTTTTTGAGGATTTTAGAGTGTCTATTTCTTTTCTTCTTTTTTCCGCATATTCCTTAGATATCAAGTATTTAGTTGGAATTTTGTTAAAGTCAGGATCTGCGTAATATTTAGCCCTATCAGCATAAGCTATTTTTTTAGCTTCTACAAAATGATGTATATGTTCTGCAGAACCAAAACCCATTTTTTGAATATCAAATCCCTCCAAAATATTTAAAATTTGAAGTGCGGCTATCCCTTGGCCATTAGGAGGTAATTCCCAAACATCATAACCTCTATAGTTAGTAGATACTGGATTAACCCATTCTGATTTGTGATTTTGTAAATCTTCTTGGTCAAGAAACCCTCCTTGATCCTTTAAAAATTTAGAAATTGTTTTAGCCACAATACCTTTGTAAAACCCATTTCTGCCCTCTTTACCAATTATTTTTAAAGTATTTGCAAGGTCTGGATTTTTAAAAATTTGTCCTTTAACAGGAGTTTTTCCATTAATCATGTAAGTGTCTTCAAAATTTGGATAATTTTTAAATCTTTTTGAGGCGGATAACATATAATATGCAACAAGTTCAGTAACAGGGAATCCACTTTCAGCGTATTCAATAGTAGGCATCAAAATTTCAATCATTGGTTTGGTTCCAAACTTTTTATGTAGTGAAAACCAACCATCGACACACCCAGGAACTGATACAGGGAGCGGTCCATAGGATGGTATTGATGCCAACTTTCTACTTTTAAAATAATCAAGTGTAAGATTTTTTGGTGATCTCCCGCTTGCATTTAATCCATAAAGTTTTTTTTCTTTTTCAATCCAAACAATTGCGAATAAATCTCCACCTATACCGTTACCGGTTGGCTCCATCAATCCCAAAGCTGCATTTGCAGCAATAGCAGCATCTATCGCGTTACCTCCAGTTTTTAAAATATCCAAGCCAATTTGCGTTGCTAGAGGGTGGCTTGTGGCAACCATACCATTTTGGCTAATCACTTCTGATCTGGTAGAAAAAATTTTCCCGGTTATTCTATCTTGACCGTAATTATAATTGAAAGATAACTTAACAACTATAATTAAAAAGTAATAAATATAACTTCTCATCTACTTGTTTTGTTCCCACTTCCAAGCCGAAAGAATTGCATCTTCAAAACTCATCTTTGATGTCCAATTTAATACTTTTTTAGCTTTTGAAGTATCGGCAAAAGCTGAAATAACATCACCTTTTCTCCTAGAACTAATTTCATATTGAATTTTTTTACCAGAAACTTTATTGAAAGAGTCAATAACTTCTTTGACTGTTTTGCCCTCACCTGTGCCAACGTTAAACACATCATAAAAATTATCTTTCTTATTTGAAAAAAGATACTCCAAAGCAGATATATGGGCATCTGCAAGGTCCATTATATGAATATAGTCTCTTATACAAGTTCCATCTTTGGTTGGATAATCATCTCCGTAAATAGTTAATTTTTTTAATCTACCAATAGCAAACTGAGTGATTATAGGGACAAGATTTTGTGGAATATTTCTAGGGTCCTCTCCAATTAAACTTGAGTGGTGAGCACCAATTGGATTAAAGTATCTTAAAACAACAGTGCCAAATTGAGTTTCTGTTTTTGTTTTATCTTCTAAAATATTTTCACAAATTTTTTTTGTGTTACCGTAAGGTGACTCAGGTTTTTTTAATGGTGTTTTTTCAGTGATTGGCAACTTTTCTGCCTGTCCGTAAACAGTGCATGATGAACTGAAAATAAATTTAACATTCGTATTTATATGATCAAGAAGATTTATCAAGCTTTGTAAGTTATTATGATAGTATTCCAAAGGTTTTCTTACACTTTCGTCTACAGACTTTTTTGCCGCAAAGTGAATAACCCCGTCATAGCTATTATTTTTTTTAAAAAAAGTTTTTACACTCGAAGAATCGGTTAAATCAAATTCAAAAAAATCAGGTGAAACATTTGTTATTTTTTTAATTCTTTTTAAAACATCTATAGATGAATTAGATAAGTCATCTATAATACAAACTTTATATCCTTTCTCAATTAGCGCAACTGTTGTGTGTGACCCAATATATCCTAGTCCTCCTGTAACAAGAATTGATTTATTATTCATTGGAATTTGGGATACTCTTTATAATACTCAATATATCCTTTGCAGAGGTAAGGTCAGGTATATGTTCAAAGAAAGGTATTGCATCAAAACTATTTGGAAATTCTTTTATATAATTTCTAACGGCTTCGGGAATTTCTTTTTCTTTTCTTTCAGGATGTATAGGACAATTTTTTATAAAGGGATAGATGGTCGGTCCAAAAAATTTAAAAATATTCATACTAACTCTAATTTTGTCAAGTTTATCCCTAAAACTATCAACCTCTTCTATAGGGGGTTTTTCAATAATATTTATAAGCCGATTATTCTCATTTACATTAATTAATGCAAATTTTGTTAAACGTTCATGTGGAAAATTAAGACCATCCCTGTCGTAACTGATAAGGGCATGCTGTTTCTCATTTAATTCATAAAGTGAGTTTAAAGAGTTTACAGAGTACAAATTATCTCCATTAATAATAACAAAACTATTCCTTTTTAATACCTCGTGTTGATCCATAGCTTGCATTAATGCATCGGATGTACCTAAAGGTTTTACTCTATCCTCAGGTTTGTGCTGAATTGCAAAATTTATTTTTATATCAGAAAAACTGTGTTTAAAAATTTTTGTTTCCATAAAGCTCTTAAAAGCAGAATTTTCAGGAGATGTAATTAAAAAAACATCTCTAACTCCAGCTGATACAGCATTTTGAAGAATAAAGTAAAGAAGTGGTCTTTTGTCATCTCCAAGTGGGATCAGAGTTTTGTGTGAACTTTTTGCTATATCTGTTATATTTTTATCCAAATTAATATCATTAAGAGATTTTTTAAGCCTTGATGATGCTCCACCGGCTAAGATTACAAGAATTCTTTCTTTACTTTTCATATTAAATTAGATTTACGGAAAACGCATCCACAGCCCCTGCGTCAAGAATCGCATTTTTAACTTTTTCTTCGTTTTGTGAGTCACTCATAGCTAAAAAACATCCTCCACCTCCTGAGCCAACTATCTTTGTAGCTTTAGCTCCTGCATCTTCTGCAGCATTCATCATGTGAATCATTTTATTGGGAGTATTGTTTAATTTTTTATCGAGGATCTCCTGGTGTGCATTTATAAGGTTGGCAATTTTGTTCACATCATGATTTGGATTTTTGAGCTCCAATAATGCATTTTGGGTTATTTCGTGATTAAAAATAGCTGCATAGAAGTATGGGTGAAGATCAAAAGGTAAGTTTTTCCTTAAATCATAAAAATCTTGTTTTTTTGCATTATGAATATTAAAATTTGGATGATGCTTTTGAACAATTTCTATGGCTTTTTCGGCA
Source organism: uncultured Bacteroidota bacterium (assembly GCA_902593075.1). Taxonomy (GTDB): domain Bacteria; phylum Bacteroidota; class Bacteroidia; order Flavobacteriales; family Flavobacteriaceae; genus TMED96. The sequence goes on along the minus strand of CACJHA010000016.1, from coordinate 7,574 downwards.
CCACCTTTTAATCTTGTCAAGATTTCTTGTGTTTTCTTTTCAATTCCTGAGTCACCAACAATTAAATTTCCCAGTGAAACCTTCAATCTTGTATAAGTGGTATCAATGGTTTTAATATAAAGCATTCCACCAATTGAAATCGTATACTGATCCATTAAACCTCCAGCTTCATTGAATTCTAAAACCTCACTTTCATAAGCCCACTTAGCAAATTGTTCATTTTCAATTTTATTATTAGGGACAGCAACTTTTGTTAAAAATCTTAGCCATGCAACTGTAAGAGCAGATGAACTTGATAAACCTGCTTTTATAGGGATATCTCCTTTTATTTCAATGTCGTATCCTTCCTTTAGTATAATTCCACTCCTTTTTAAAACTCGCATTGAAGATCGTAAGTAATCCCCTTTTTTTAGGATTTCCAATGACTCGTTTAAATTGATCTTAATTTCAGAATCAAAGTCAATTAATTTCAATCTTAGATATTCTTTCCCATTTGGTTCACCCTTGATTCTGATGAACCTGTCGATCGTTCCTGCGATAACTGGTAGGGTCAAATAATCTTGGTGATCTCCAAAAAAACATATTCTTCCAGGAGCTTTTGTTTCAATCATATAGAGCCTAATTTCAATTTTAAAAAAAATAAGTGTATAATATACGGATATTATCTCCTTTTATTAGGATTATAAAACTAAAAATTTTCGATAGATTGTAATAATTATTTTGTCCAAAATGCGAAATTTTAATAATATGATACTTCTTATTAAATCTTTGTATTTACTTTGTAATTGTAATGGCTTACGATAAAAATAAATTAAGAAAAGTAGCAGGATCTTTTCCAACAGGAGTAACTGTAGTTTCAATTAAAAAGCTCTCTGGTGATATTCATGGTATGACTGCTAGTTCATTTCTTTCACTATCACTTAATCCTCCGATGATTCTTTTTTCAGTTAAAAAAGAAAATGAGATTATAAGATATATTGAAAAGGGTAAGATGATGGGAATTAGTATACTTTCGGAAGATATGGTAGATGAAAGTAATCATTTTGCTAACCTTAAGTTAATGAAAGAACCACCCGTGTTTTGTGATGAAGATAAAGTTAAAATTTTAAAAGGCTCAATTGCTTGGTATTCTGTTGTAGTGAGTAAAATTTACGATGAAGGTGATCATAAAATAATTATTTGTGGAATTGAAAATTTAGATATTAAATCAAATAAAAAACCCCTTCTATACTATAGAGGATACAGTAAAATAAAACTTTAATTAGATTTTTTTTAAAAAAGAAATTTAATCATAAAAAAGTATTACTTTTATAATTCACTTTTGTGAATGTTGTTTAACATTGTATTAATACAATGTGTCGTAGAGACCAATGAAGAGCTTTCCATATATGGAGGGCTTTTTTTGTTAATCTTCTATGATAACTGGTCCACCAATATCTTTAATTTTATCTTCTAAAGAATTAACACCTTTATTTATTAAGTTTTTAATTAGAGGTTTTATCTCTTCATTCATTAGCCTAGCCATATCTAAACTTTCTATGTGTAATTTCGTTGGACCATAGGAAGAAGAAAGCCCCTGACTAGCAACTCTAATTCTATTAAACAAAGTTGGGAGATTTTTTTCTCCAATTTCTGTTTTAGATTCATTTCCAAAAACTTTTCTCTTAATTAATAAAAGTGAATTTTTTAAATTATGAAAATCCAAAACTAACTCTTCGGTTTCGATTGGAGTATTTTCAATTGCTATTTTCAGGGATTTCACTTTTTCATCAACGGTTTTTAATTTATGTTCTATTAATTCCACCTCATTATAAACCTCAAAATAGTCATCTACATATTTATCATAATCTTCAAAACTAGTTCCCTTTAATGTACTTTTATAAATTGGTTTAAGTTCAAAACTTTTCTTTTCACTCAACTTTGTTGTCGACCCACTTTCCACTAGATATAGTGTTGCACTGTATTTTCCAGGTTTTACAATAGGCCCTCTCATATTATATTTCTTGTTGGTATCAGTAACAGACCCTTTGAACATATGTCTTAAATCCCATGTTATTCTGTGGGTTCCCTTACTCGCTCTTTCGTTGAGATGCCTTATAATGTTTCCATTTTGGTCTTCAATTGAAATTTTAACGTATGCTGAGGTTTCATTTTTTTCCTCATCAAGATTATTGTAACCCGGGAACGCTATATCTAAAAGTTTTTGATTTAAAAGCTTTTCACTTTTTTTTCTTTTTTCACTTTGAGTTTCGTAATTGTTACTAAGGTGATATGTCATTGTAACTCCATATTTTGGATTTTCGGCAAGGTAAAAATCCGCTCCAGTATTACCTAAATTACTTCTTTGTATAAACCATTTACCGTCTTTTATAGGAAATAAGTGACCTTTACTTTTTAAATTTTCATTGCTAAAATTTCTTAAAGGGCTATAGTCATCTAATATGTAAAACCCTCTTCCAAAAGAAGCGGCTACAAGATCATTTTCTCTTTTTTGAATTACTAAGTCTCTGAAACCCATATTTGGCGTACCATTTAGTTTTTGCCAATTTTCACAACCATTCAATGAGGTGTAAATACCAAATTCGGTGGCAAGAAAAAATAAGTTCTTCTCTATGTGGTCTTGTACAATTCGCCATAAAAGTGTTCTTTTAGGAAGATCATTTGAAATAGACGCCCAAGAAGTCCCTTGATCTTCACTTTTAAAAATGTAGGGGTTAAAATCACCTTCTTTATGGTTATCTAAAACAACATACACAATATTTTCATCATGGATGTCTGCTTTTATATCGTTAACAAAACTTCGTTTTGGAAGACCTAATGAAGTCACTGGAACTTTTTTCCAATTCTTCCCACCATCTTTAGTGATTTGAATAAATCCGTCATCGGTTCCTACATAAATTAAACCTTTTTTAATCGGAGATTCACTTAAAGAAGTAATTGTATTATAATTTGACATGGCACCAACATCCCAAGAATTATCCCAAGATTGTTTTCTACCCATAATAGGAAGTTCAATTCTATTTTCATTTCGAGTTAAGTCTCTAGATATAGGAATCCAACTATCTCCTCTATTTTCTGATTTCCAAACTCTGTAGGATGCGAAATATATTGTCGATGGATTATGTGGAGATACTATAATTGGAGCATCCCAGTTAAACCTTTCATGTGGTTCATTAATACCAGCTTGAGGTTGAATAAATGTTTGTTCACCTGTAACTAAATCAATTCTATGTAGACCACCTTGCTGTGTTTCAGCATAAATTAAATTATTGAATTCAGGGTCAGTTGCAGATTGATGTCCGTCAGCGAAGAGTGTTTTATACCAATGTTTATTACTTATACCTTCAATTTCATCAGTTGCTGAAGGACCCCCAGCAGATCCATTGTCTTGAGTCCCTCCAAAAATATGGTAAAACGGTTCTGCATTATTAACTGCAACTTTGTAAAATTGAGTAAGAGGAAGATTTTTAATGTATCTCCAATTATCGGCTAAATCAAAACTTTCATAAATACCGGCGTCAGTACCAATTAATAAATAATCAGGATCATTTTTTTTAAAGGCAATAACATGGTTATCAGAATGTTTTTTATTCTCTTTAAGTTGATCAAATGTTTTTCCACCATCTTCAGAAGTCAAAACTCGTACGTTCATTAAATATAACCTATCAAATTTATGAGGGCTAGCATATAATTCCTGATAATAATGAGGACCTGTAGCCCCAGATACTGCGTTAGACATTTTTTCCCAAGATTCTCCTCTATTTTCAGACTTATAAACTCCTCCAGTAGTCCTTTCTAATTCAATAGCTGCGTATAGTACATCCGGATTTTGTGGGGATATTGCTAGACCTATTTTCCCCATATTGACTGTAGGTAGATCATCCTCGTCAATTTCTCCATCACCATTAGAATCTTGATCATTAGGAAGGCCTTTATATAATTTTTTCCATGTTTCTCCACCATCAACAGATTTATGAATTCCTGAACCTGGGCCTCCTCCCATAAGGGCAGCAACAGTTCTATGTCTATCCCATGTTGCTGCATATAAAACATCAGAATCTCTAGGATCAACTAAAATATCTGTTGCACCTGTCCATTGACTATTTCCCAAAACCTTCTTCCAATTTTTTCCACCGTCTATTGTTTTATAAACACCTCTTTGTCCACCTTTTTTCCAAAGAGGTCCTTGAGCAGCTACCCAAACAATGTTTGAATTTTCTGGATGAACAATAATTTTCGAAATATGTTCAGTCTTTTTTAAACCCATATTTTTCCAATTTTTACCCCCATTGTCAGATTTGTATATTCCATCGCCGTAAGCAACGTGTCTTCCACCAACATTTTCTCCCGTGCCAACCCAAATCGTAGCAGAATTATTTGGGTCAATTGTGACACAACCCGTTGAATATGAATTTTCGTAATCAAATAAAGGAGTCCAGGTTGTACCTGAATTTAGTGTTTTCCAAACCCCACCTGAACCAACGGCTACGTACCAAATATTTTCGTTGTTTGAGTCTATTGCAATATCTGCAATCCTTCCAGAGAGAAAAGCAGGTCCAACATTTCTAAAATTGAAATCGTTAAGGGAAACATGTTTATAGGTCTTAGACTTTGATTTCTTTTTGTTTTGTGAAAATGAATTGAAAAAAGTTAAAACAAAAAATGAAAACAAAAAGCCTAATAATTTATTATTTAGGTGAATCATATTTTTTTTTAAATAAATTTATCCAAATAATTTTAAAAACACTAAAATAAAAGAATGATGATTTTATTTAATAGCTAGGTAGTTATGCAAATTATTTCTCCACGACCTTCTATATTTATCAAATTCACAATAGCAGGTATTAAAAGTGTTTTTCCTTTTTCAAGTAAGTATTTTTTGTTTTCATCATGGACAAAGAGTAAACCTTCTAGACAAACTAGAATCCAAAATGAACTATGCATAAAAATTTTCCGTATTTCCTTACCATTAACTTTTAAATAGTAAACTTTAAAAAAATTATTTTCAACTATGGGATTAAGCTTATTTACATTAGAATTATATTTTATTTTTTCATTTTTCTTGTCTGAAAAATTTATTGATGTAATAGCCGATTTTTCGTGTAGTTTTCTTTTTTTACCTGTTTTAGGATCTAAACGATCATAGTCGTAAATTCTATAGGTGATATCGGAACTTTGTTGCACTTCAAGAAGTAACATTTTTCCCTTTAGAGCATGAACCGTCCCAGCTGATACATAAAAAGCATCTTTTGGTTTTACTTTATAAGAGTTTAACACTTTATCGATGGTCTTGTCTTTTAAATTTTTATAAAATATTTTCTTATTCATTTTTTGAGAAAAACCAAGGGAAAGTTTGGCGTTTTTTTCTGCTTCAATTATGTACCACATTTCGTTTTTTCCAAATGAATTATGTCGAACCTTTGCTGTTTCGTCATTAGGATGAACTTGTATTGATAGAGGTTTATTTACGTCAATAAATTTTATTAAAAGGGGAAAGTTTAAACCATATTTATCATAAACTTTTTCGCCTAAAATTTCAATGGGATATTTTTCAATCAATTTATCAAGTTTTTTATTTTTTAAAACACCATTATTTACAATTGATTCGAAGCCTTTTATTACTGAAATCTCCCAAGATTCACCATAGTTTTTCTCTAAACTTTGATATGAAAAAAAATATTCAAGTTTTTCACCACCCCAAATCTTTGGTATTAAATTCTTTTTAAATGACATTGGGTAAAAAGAGACAGATTTATTCAACGGAAAAAAATTTATTGTAATATGTAGTTAGGTAAATCTTCAGTTTTTTCACAGCAAAGTTGATCCATTACTTGTTGAAACTGTTTTTTCAAAATCGAAATAGTATGATTACCTCCTTTTGAACCAAGGGCTGCTGCACCGTACATAAATGGCCTACCCATAAAAACAAATTTTGCTCCTGTAGCTAAAGCTCTAGCAATATCAGGACCGCTTCTAAAACCACTGTCTATCATTATTTCTGTTTTATTTTTATCTATATGTTTTAGTATTTTAACTAGTGATTTAATTGATGAATTTCCGGCATCAAGTTGTCTACCACCGTGATTTGAAACAATAATTCCGTCGAAACCAATCTTTACTGCATCCTTTGCATCGCTAATTGATGAGACACCTTTTAAAACTAAATTTCCTTTCCATTGTTCTCTAATGGGCTTAATTATTTCCGGGTTTATTCTGCCAGAAAATGTTTCATCCATAAATTTACCTAATTGCCTCATTGAGATATTTTTTTTTATGTAGGGAGAAAGATTTTTAAACCTAGGCTGCCCATAAATGAGTGTATTTATAGCCCAATTTGGTTTGCCAAGTATTTGTAATATGTTTTTTAAAGTAAGTTTAGGTGGCATCGACAAACCTGAAATGATTTCTTTAGCTCTGTAACCAAATGTTGGTACGTCAGCCAAAATAACTAAAGTTTTACAACCTGAATCATGAGCTCTTTTTAGTATATCTTTTCTCAAATTTTTATCTATTGGATTATATAATTGAAACCAAAAATTACCATCAGTCAATCTTGCAGTTTTTTCTATGTCCATAGTTGTTACTGAACTTAAGATGAAAGGAATATTGTGTTTCAGTGCAGATTTTGCCAAAATTTCAGAAGAGTTTGGCCATATGAGTCCTTGAAGTCCAACAGGTGAAATACCAAAAGGTACATCATATTCTACTCCAAAAAGAGTTGTTTTTATTGAACTAGGTTTATAATTTCTTAAATATCTAGGTTCTAGTATAATTTCTTCTAAATCTTGAATGTTCCGATTTAAATTTTCTTCATTATTACATCCCCCATCTAAATAGTCGAAAGCAAATTCAGGAATATTTTTTTTTGCCTTGATTCTTAATGATTCAATTGTTGGGTAATCTCTAACTATATCATTATCCATTATAGTTGTTTTTAAAATTTAATATTACTATTTAAATAAAAATCTTTCCTTTTAGGTAGGTTTTCGCTTTTCCTGAAACTGAAATATAGTTTTTGTATGCTTCACACTCTAATATACCAGTTCTCTCAGATAACTGAATACTTTTAAGTTTTTTTTTGTTTAATTTTCTACTCCAATATGGAACAAGTGAACAGTGTGATGAACCTGTTACTGAATCTTCAAAAATTGAGGACTGTGGTGTAAAAAATCTTGATACAAAATCGCAATTGTTACCTTGAGATGTAAATGCTACTCCTCCTGGATCAATGTTTATTTTATCAAACTCAAACCTGTTAATTTTAATGTTTTCAATTTTTAATTGATCATCGAAGACTAAAATAAAGTCTCTTGCTTTCAAAACTTCAATAGGTTTATAATTAATAGCGTTAGATAAATTTTGAGGAATTTTAGTTTTTTTAGGTTTCCTAAGAGGTAATTTTAGTTGAATTTTATCTCTAACAAACTTAGATTTTATAGTTCCGCTTTTGGAATTAAACAAAATTTCGTCACCTGTGTAATTTTGATACTTTTTTAAACAATAAGCAGTCGCCAAAGTTGCATGTCCGCACAAATCCATCTCAACATCAGGAGTAAACCATCTGATATGAAAAC
>CACJHA010000015.1 GCA_902593075.1 uncultured Bacteroidota bacterium | reverse complement strand
CTCAATAATTTTGGAATTTATTAGAGTAGACTATCCCGATGAGCTTACAATTCCATTTAAACTACCCCAAGGATATAGTAAAATAAAAATATGAAGAAATACCTTTTTCTATTTTTTTTACAATTTTTAAATGCAAATTATTGCCAATCCCAGCAACAGACACAAAAAAGACTAGAAAAAGAAAAAGCAATACTAGTTAATGAAATAAAACAGATTAACTCAATTTTATTTTCTAATAACAATATAAAAAAATCAGCACTTGATGAAATTCAAGACTTGGATGTTAAGATCAAAGTTCGAAAGAAGTTAATAAAGGTCACTAACCAAGAAATCAATTTAATTTCTAAAAAGATAAATATCAATCAAAGAGATATTGAAATTCTAAGAATTGAAATCGTCAAATTAAAAGATGATTATGCAAATATGATTAGAAAGTCATATTATAGTAAAAGCCGTCAAAGCAGATTGATGTTTTTATTTTCATCAGAATCTTTTTATCAAGCATATAATAGATTTAAATACCTTAGTCAGTATGCTAAACATAGAAAAAAACAAGGTGAAATTATAAATAAAAAAACGAATTTGCTAAATAAACTAAACGTAGAATTGCTTTCAAAAAAAGTAAATAAAGAATCTTTGATTAGAGATAACCAAGTATCACAATTGATTTACCAGAAAGAAATAGAAAATCAGAAATTAATGATTGGAAACTTAATTAAAAAACAAAAAGATTTAGAATACAGAATTAGAATAAAAGAGAAAAAAATTGCTGCATTTGATAAAGAAATAGAGCGCCTAATTAGAGTTGCTATCGCCAACGCAAACAGAAAAACTTCATCTCCGAGCACTTTAAAATTTAGCATTACCCCAGAAGCAAAATTAGTTGGTAAAAGTTTTTATGCTAATAAAGGTAAACTTCCTTGGCCTGTAGAAGAAGGAATTGTAATTCAAAATTTTGGGACACAAGTCCATCCAGTAGTTAGGACTACAAAAATAAAAAGCAATGGAATTACAATAGCTACAAATCAAACTGCTGATGCAAGAGCTATATTTAAAGGAATTGTAATGACAGTTTTAAGCTATAAAGGAAGTAACCCTACTGTACTAGTTCAGCATGGAAACTATATTACAGCTTATACAAATTTAGAAATGGTTTATGTTAAGAAAGGACAATCTTTAAGACCAAAAGAAAAAATTGGTAAAGTTTTTACTAATCCCACAACAGGTAAAACAGAACTCAAATTCAGTATTTTTCAATCAAGCACTCCACTAAATCCAAAGGGATGGATTTATAGACTATAATTTTTTACTCTACAAGGTACCAAGCATCAAGCTCTAGCGTGAACTTAACAAAATTTAATAATTGATAAGCTTCTCTTTTTGTTTTCAGTCTTCCGTAGGCTATTCTAAACAGTCCTGAGGGACTATTTTTTGCATAAGAGGCGTCAAAACCTTCTGATTTTAATTTGTTTAAAAGTTTATCGGCATTTCTTTCATCCCTGAAACTACCAGCAATTACACTGTAGAAATCCCCTTGTTCTACCAAAACTGTATCATCTTCAACGGTTTCTATAACTGCCTTAACATTTAATTCTAAAGAGGAAATTGAACCAATGTCAAATGTCGCTTTTTGTACATTATTTTTAATTTTTTTCTGTGCAATTTCGGTTGAACGGATCCTCTCATTTTGAACATATTCATTCCCAAAATAATATCCCAAAACTGACAAAACAATCAAGGAGGTAATTATTGCCACTATTTTAAATTTACCTTTTTTTGCTGAATCTTTTGACTCAGGTTCAAATGCTAAGTTTTCATTTTTATCATTGTCCATAATAATATTTTTAGTGTTTTTTTCTTTATTTGTAATAATTTTTAACTCACTCTCGTTTAATGGTAACCTGTTAAAATCTTCAAGTCCATAAAAATTATGTGAAAAATTTTCGGTGTTGTATGCTTGAAAACAAATTTTATTTTCAGTGTTTAAATAGAATTCTCCTATATTTTTGAAAATTAAGGTATCAATTTTTATTTTTTGAAACCATATTTTTATTTTTTCGTCAATTTCCTCTAAGGCATATTTATAGCTAACATTTTGATTTGATGAAATATATTTTGCTAAAATTCCATCGTTTTGTTTAATCAGAGCGTTAAATGAGACTTTTCTTTTAGGCGATATAAATTTTCCTCTTTTGAAATCAATTTTTGCCTTCGTGTTACTAACTAAAAATGAGCCAAAATTAGGAACTGTTACACATTCGTGAAAGTATAGTAGTTTTTCTATTTCTTTAATCAAATCCACGTATTAAAGATAATAAATAAAATTATCGATTAATAGGATTATTTATCATAACCTAGTTTTAGTCGAACCCTGTTTAATACTTTATTTGCAAAGTTCTTCGCCTTTTTAGATCCAATTTCAAGTTCTTTCTCAACGAGTTCTGTATTACCGATCAAAAAATTAAATTTATCCCTTTCAATTTTAAATTTATTTTTTATTTCATTTAAAAGAATTTTCTTAGCCTCACCAAATCCAACATCACCTGAAAAATACCTTTTTTTCAAGATATTTATGTCTTTTTCATCAGCAACCAATGAAAAAATTTTGAAAACATTGCAATTGTTTGGATTTTTAGGTTCATCAATCGCTATTGATTCAGTCTTAATTTTCATTATTTGTTTCTTAAGCAGAGTATCGTCTTGAAAAATATTTATTATATTATTTTTTGACTTACTCATTTTGTTTCCATCTGTTCCAATAACATAACTAGAATTTTGTTCAAGTTCAGCTTTTGGAGTTATAAATGTATCACCAAAATGATTGTTAAATCGCGAAGCAATATTTCTGGTTATCTCTAAATGCTGTAATTGGTCTTTCCCAACAGGGACTATGTTTGCATCGTAAAGTAAAATATCTGCTGCCATTAATACAGGATAATAAAATAATCCAGAGTTTATGTCTTTTAAATTCTCTGATTTGTCTTTAAAAGAATGAGATAATGTGAGACGTTGATAGGGGTAAAAACAGCTTAAATACCATGCTAGTTCAGTTACTTCTGGGATATCACTTTGTCTATAAAAAACGGTATGTTTTGTATCTAAACCGAAAGATAACCAAGCTGCTGCCGTGTTTATAGTATTCTTCTTTAATTCATCAGAATTCTTTATCTGTGTCAACGAATGCAGGTCAGCAATAAATAGAAAAGATTCATTACCTTTTATTTTGGATCTTTTAATAGCCGGAATGATTGCCCCTAAGATATTTCCTAAGTGAGGGACACCCGTACTTTGTATACCTGTTAATACTCTGGCCATTGGAATTGTTTTTGACAAAGTTAATTTTTTTAAATAAATGTTTTTATTTTCTACATTTGAGCAAATGAGATTAATGATTCTATATATTTGGCGGGCATGGTTTTATCTACTAGCTTCTATACCTGTAATTTTTTTATTCCCTTTTTTGGCTATTGCTTCTATTCATCCTAAAGGATACAATTTTATTTTTTGGTGCGCTAGGTATATTTGGTCACCATTTATATTATTTCTGTCTGGTTTTTACACCAAAGTTGATTATGAAGAAGAGCTACCTGTTGGTGAATCATTTATATTAGTCGCAAATCATACTAGTTACATTGATCCTTTTGTTATGTTTCAGGTTTCAAAAAATCCTTTTGTTTTCGTTGGTAAAAAAGAACTAGTAAAAATTCCAATATTTGGATATATATACAAGAGAGCTGCTGTCATGGTAGATAGAAGTTCCAAAAAAAGCAGATGGGGAGTATACGGAAGGGTAGATAAGCAACTTTCTTTAGGCTATAGTATTTGTATATTCCCTGAAGTTAAATATACCGATGATACGATTTTTTTAAATGAATTTAAAAGGGGAGCATTTAAGATTTCTATTGATCACCAAATTCCAATAATTCCTATGAGCTTTTTAGATTGCAAGCGTAAATTCCCTTGGTATCCCCGATTTGGATATCCTGGACAATTAAGAGTAAAAACTTTTAAAAAAATATATCCACCAAAAAACATTAATAAATTAAATGACTTTAAGAAGCAAGTCTGGGGAGTTATCTTTAAGGGACTCAAACAAGATTCTTTAAAAACTCATGAAAAAGCGGTAACAAAAGAAAAAAATATTAAAAAAAACTAATCAATAGAGCTGATAATTTTTTTCTCAAGCTCTTCTAATAACTCAGGATTATCCTCCAGCAACTTTTTTACAGCTTCTTTACCTTGACCTAGTTTTGTTTCTCCGTAGCTAAACCAGGAACCGGATTTTTTTATTATCTCAGTTTCAACACATATGTCAATTATCTCACCTATTTTTGAAATACCTGTTCCGTACAAAATATCAAATTCAGCTGTTTTAAATGGTGGAGCAACCTTATTTTTAACCACTTTCACTCTTGTTCTATTTCCTAATACCTCGGCTTCAGTACTTTTTATTTGTGTTGATCTTCTAATATCTAAACGGACAGATGCGTAAAACTTTAGAGCATTTCCTCCAGTTGTTGTTTCAGGGTTACCAAACATCACACCAATTTTTTCTCTTAGCTGATTAATAAAGAAAACAGCGCAATTGGTTCTTGCTATAGAACCAGTAAGTTTTCTCAAAGCCTGTGACATTAGTCTTGCATGAAGCCCCATTTTTGAATCTCCCATTTCACCTTCAATTTCGCTTTTTGGAGTGAGGGCGGCAACAGAGTCAATAACGATTATGTCTATTGCCCCGGAACGGATTAAATTATCAGCAATTTCTAAAGCTTGTTCTCCGTGATCAGGTTGTGAAATAATTAATTCATTTATATCAACCCCTAATTTTTCAGCATAGAATCTGTCGAAGGCGTGTTCGGCATCAATAAAAGCAGCAATTCCACCACTTTTTTGGCATTCAGCTATAGCATGTAAGGTTAAAGTAGTTTTACCTGATGATTCAGGGCCATAAATTTCGATTACTCTGCCTCTAGGATAACCGCCAATTCCTAATGCAATATCTAACCCTATAGAACCAGAAGAAATTGCCTCTACTTTTTCAACAACCTCATCTCCCAATTTCATAACAGCACCTTTACCATAAGTTTTATCAAGTTTATCAAGGGTTAGTTGTAGAGATTTTAATTTAGCGGACTTATCTTGACTCATAATTTTTATTTAAAAATACCAATTTATCTTCTTTTCCTAACTTAGCAATTCAATGTATTATTAACAATGTAGCTTACTTTTTAAAGATTATCAATTTAATTTAAATTTGCAATAAATTTTAAAAATGAATCTGTATAATAGACTAAGTAATGAGGAGAGTAAAGAACTTCTAGAGAAGTCTGGAGAAGACAGACTTACACTATCCTTTTATAAATATTTTAAAATTAAAAACTTATCTATTTTTAGAAACTATTTGTTTTCATCATGGTCTAAAATAGGAGTCCTAGGAAGAATATATGTCGCTGCAGAGGGTATAAATGCACAACTTTCTTTACCAAAGAAACAAGTAAGCACTTTTATAACTGAATTAGACCAAATTGATCCTCTAAAAGGGGTAAGATTAAATTTTGCTATTAAAAACAGCTTAAATTCTTTTCTTAAACTTAAAATAAAAGTAAGGGATCAAATAGTCGTGGATGGCATTCAAGAGACAAATTTTGATCCAACTAATGTTGGTAAACACCTGAATGCAACACAATTTAATAAAATTTTATCAGAAAAAGGAACGTCTTGCATTGATATGAGGAATCACTATGAAAGTGAGATAGGTCACTTTAATGGAGCTATAACCCCTAATGTTGATTCATTCAAGGAATCAATAAATTTTATAGATAAGAAATTCGAAAATGAAAATAAGAATAAGAAAATACTTCTCTATTGCACTGGTGGAATTAGATGTGAAAAAGCCTCAGCATATTTGAAATTCAAGGGCTTTAAAAATGTCTTTCAGCTTGATGGAGGAATAATAAGCTATGCTCATCAAGTAAAAAAAAACAACTATGAAAACAAATTCACTGGGAAAAATTTTGTTTTTGATAATCGTTTGTCTGAGAAGATAACAAATGATGTAATTTCAAATTGTCATCAATGCGGCTCAAAATGTGATAATCATATAAACTGTTCTAACGTTGCTTGCAATTTGCTATTTATACAATGTAAAAGCTGCAACAAATTACTTAATGGATGTTGTTCGATTGAATGTCAAGAAATTAATAATCTTAGTTTAGAGGAACAAAAAAATTTAAGAAAAGGAAAAAAAATAATTAAAAGAATTTATAAAAAAATCTAAAATATTGTTAATCTTATGAATACAATGAAATGGGTCATGTCGATTTTAATATTTTGTATATTAACAAGCTGTGTTGATAGTAACGTAATAAGATTCGATAAAGAAATTTTAAATGGTTGGGACCTTGAAGAATCAATTAAATTTGAAATAAGTGATACCATTAATTTTTCTTCCAATATTTTCTTTCATGTAAGAAATAACAATGATTATCCCTTTTCAAATATTTTTCTGATTGCAAGTTTAAAATCAAATCAAAAAGTTTATGAAACAGATACATTAGAATATATGATGGCTAATAATAAAGGAGAGTGGCTTGGGAAAGGATTCTCTAGTATTAAAGAGAGTAAACTATCATGGAAGAGAAATTGGAAACCATCTTTTCCACCTCCTTATATTTTTCAAATAAAGCAAGCAAACAGAAAAATTGGTCAAATCAAAGGGGACAAAAATTTATTTGGTATTTTATCCTTTGGTTTGTCAATTGAGAAGATATCAAATGAATAAGAAGTTAAAAAAGAATAGAAAATATAATGTATATGTTGCTTTGTTGTGGATTTTATATTTAATCCCAATATCATTTTTAGTAATTGTCTTCATAGCGGCTTCAACAGGAAAACTCGGAGAAATGCCATCAATTGAACAATTAGAAAATCCCAAAACTAATTTAGCAACAGCAATTTATTCATCAGATGGTATTGTTTTGGGTAAATTTTATTTGAATGACAACAGGACTCCTATTAATTTTTCTCAACTACCTAAAAATATTATTGATGCTTTAATTGCCACTGAAGATGAAAGATTTTATAGTCACTCAGGAATTGATTTCAAAGGAACTTTAAGAGCAATTTTTTATTTAGGAAAAAAAGGGGGTGCTAGCACAATCACTCAGCAGTTAGCTCGTCAATTATTTGTAGGTATTCGTTCAAGAAATAAAATTCAAGCCATCATACAAAAAGTTAAAGAATGGGTCCTTGCGGTAAAACTGGAAAGAAGATTTACAAAGAATGAAATAATTGCAATGTATTTGAATATTTACGATTTCGGATATCAAGCTGACGGAATTGAGTCAGCAGCAAAGATTTATTTCAACAAAAAACCATTGGATTTGTCTTTAGAAGAATCTGCAACACTCGTTGGAATGCTTAAAAACTCTTCACTTTACAATCCTAGGAGAAGACCTAAATTAACCACTGATAGAAGAAATATTGTTTTTAATCAAATGTATAGAAATGAACATATATCAAAAAATGAGTTGGATTCTTTAAGACAATTACCATTAGTAATCAAATTTACACCTGACTCCCATAGAGAGGGACTTGCTACATATTTTAGGGCTTACATTCAAAATTTTATGCAGAAATGGGTAAAAGAAAATCCAAAGCAAGATGGCGAGCAATATGATATTTATAGGGATGGGCTTAAAATTTATACAACAATAGATTCTAGACTTCAAGAAATTGCTGAAATGGCTGTTAATACTCATATGAGTAACTTGCAAAAAGAATTTTTCAAACAAAATACTAATGAGCTAAATCCCACTGCCCCTTTCCTAGACTTAAGGGAGGGTCAAATTGACACTTTGCTTAATCTATCAGTAAAAAGATCGGAAAGATGGAGGATGATGAAATTAAATGGAAAATCAGAACAGGAAATAAATGAGTCATTTAAAATACCAACTCCTATGACTGTATTTGATTGGAAAGGAGAAAGAGATACGATAATGTCTCCTTTAGATTCTATTAGATATTATAAACATTTTTTAAGAGCTTCAATGATGTCAATGGAGCCATCAACTGGTCATGTAAAAGTATGGGTTGGAGGTTTTAACTACAAACATTTTCAATATGACCAGGTTAAGCAAGGGAGAAGACAAATTGGGTCGACTTTTAAACCCTTTTTGTATGCTACAGCGATTGACCAATTGCGATTATCTCCATGTGAAATTCTTCCTGATGCGCTATTTTGTATTGAGCCCTTTAAACATGGTAACGTAGAAGCTTGGTGTCCAAA
Organism: uncultured Bacteroidota bacterium; assembly: GCA_902593075.1. GTDB lineage: Bacteria > Bacteroidota > Bacteroidia > Flavobacteriales > Flavobacteriaceae > TMED96. The sequence goes on along the minus strand of CACJHA010000015.1, from coordinate 25,582 downwards.
GAACTCTGGAGACAAATATGGGAAAATGAGAACATTGAAAAACGCTTTGGCCAATTCAGTTAATACTATTAGTGCAAGATTAATGGACAAAGTAGGCCCCCAGCCTGTTGTAGGTTTAGCTAGAAAAATGGGAATAAAATCATACTTGCCTAAGGTTCCATCTATCGCTTTAGGTTCCCCAGATATAAGCTTATTTGAGATGGTTGGAGCATATGGAACATTTGTAAATAAAGGAATTTATGTCGAACCTATAATGGTTACAAGTATTGAGGATAAAAATGGCACGGCCGTTTACGAAGTAGTCCCCGAGACAAAAGATGTGTTAAGTGAAGAAACCGCCTATGTAACCCTGAGTTTAATGAAGGGGGTTACAGAAAGTGGTTCGGGTCAGAGATTAAGACACAGTGGGGCTGAGGAAAACAATTATGTATACAAAACAATTGTAACGGGTTATCCCTACCAATTCACAAATCCTATAGCCGGTAAAACAGGTACAACTCAAAACCAATCAGATGGATGGTTTATGGGGATTGTACCTAACCTAGTTACTGGAGTTTGGGTAGGGGGCGAAGATAGGTCAATTCACTTTGAAGATATTGCTTTTGGTCAAGGAGCATCTATGGCTCTCCCAATATGGGCCTTATACATGAGAGATGTTTATGAAAATGAAAATCTGGGTATCTCTCAAGATGATTTTGAAGCACCTGAGAAAGTTAACATACCAATAGATTGTGATAAATTTGATTCAAATAAGTTCAAATTAATTGGAACTGATGAAGATCTTGAAGATCTTGGTTTTTAAAAGGTCAATAATTAATTCTTTAAAATGCATATGCATTTTTCTAATAAGTAATTTAACGGTTGCTCAATCAAGTTATTTAAATCTAGATGTTGAGAACGATTTATACTTCCTCACAGATGAATATTACTCTAGCGGTATATTTATTGAAATAGGTAAAGTAGTTGAAAAAGACTCAATAAAAAAATTTAAAATTTGGGAGTTAGGTCAAGAAATATATACTCCATCAGATACCGATTCTAAAGATTTTAAAAATTATGATTATCCTTTTGGAGGGTGGACATTCTTGAAATATGTTTTACAAATAGAGAAAAAAAATAATAGTTTTTTCGAATATGGATTTCAATTTGGCTTGACTGGGGAGTGGTCATTCGCTGACAGAATGCAAAACTTTTATCATGAAAAAATTATAAATGCAGACATACCCAGTTGGGAAGGACAGATTCCTAAGGCCTTACATTTAAATATATTTACTTCCTATTATTTTCAAACCGAAATAACTCCAAAAATATTTGTGTATAGAAAATTCAAAGCTATTTTGGGTAGTCAAAGAATGGCTATTGAAACTAATTTTGGTTTAAATTATGGGATAAACGTAAATGATAAAATTTCAAATCCCTTATATGTAAATTCTGACAGATTAGGAATATATTTTGGACTTAATCCTTCATTTGTTTTTCATGATTTTATGCTTTCAGGAAAAGGATTACAAAAAGAAGAGGCATTGTTTACTGCTAAATCAAAAACTTTAAGGCTAATATTTGATTTGGGATTTAGTTACAAGTTTAAAAATTGGAAGTTCATTTATATTTACAAAAATCGTACACCAGATAATTTTTTACAACCAAAAGAGCAACACCACTACAATAAAATATCTGTATCTTACTTTTTTTAATAATCGTTTAAATCGAATCAATTGCTAATTCCATTAAATCTGTTTTTGGCTTTTTCTGGATTTAAAATTTTAAAATTTAAACCTAGATAAAACCCATTAAAGTTTTGAGTCTCTGACTGATAATTTCTGTAGTTTCTCTTTTGAATTTTATAACTAATTGAAAATGATATTCTTTTTTTAATTATGTATTCTATTCCCGTAAAAACACCCAAAGAGTTAACAAAAACTCCATCCAGGATTTCAACTTTTTCTGCATCTTTCTCTATTTGATTAAAACCATTTTGATAAAGGTTATATGTCCCCCCAAGGAAGAAATTAATTTTTTTTAATGGGTAAAGTTTAATAAAAAATGGAATGGCAATAAATTTTAAGTTGTCAATACTTTTATTTGTCTCTAAATTATTTTGATAACTAATTTTATTTATATAAATACCAGTTGAAAAGCCAAAGCTTCTTGTAAAACGATAGTGTATATTGGAGCCAAAATTAAAATTTAATTTTCCTTTCGTTTCTCTATCAACCGTATTGGTCAAATTAGGCTCTATAAAAAATTCAAAATTTAATTTCCTGTAAAACTCAAGATCAATAGAATTTTTTTGGTACTGTTGAATCAAAAGCTCGCCATCTTGAGCAGTTGAAAAATTTGTAAATAAAAGCACAACTAAATAAATAAAATTTATTGTGATCCTATATGAATTAAATACAAATTTCAAGAAGCTAATTTTCTTACGGCGTCAATAAAAATTTCAATCTCATCGATCGAATTATAAATGTTTGGAGTAATCCTACAGCCTTTTACGTTTGCATAGTCGATAGCAACAGTAAAGATGTTAAACTTTTTTAAAAGTTGTTCAGCCATAATTTTGGGAGACATATCTTTAATTCCTATGTTGCCAATACCAAAGCTTTTTGAAAATGATAAGGGAGTATTTATTTCAACATTTGAAACATTTTTCAAATTTTGAAGCCAATGGTTTTGTAGTTCTTTGAGTCTTTTTTCTTTTCTTTTGATTCCTATCCAATCGATGTAATCAAGAGCATTGTTTATTGCTAAATGTATGTGAACAGGATTGGTTCCCAAATGATTTAATCTTTTTATCCCATTGAAATCACTTGAATGCCCGGCAAGCAAAGGCCAAATTTTTGAAATATGTTTTTCTTTAATATAAAGTAATCCTGCGCCTAGTGGAGCGGACAACCACTTATGCAGACTTGAACCATAATAATCACAATTCAGATCTTCAATAGAAAAATCAAAATGCCCAATACAGTGAGCACCATCTACCATTACCTCAACACCATAGCTGTGAGCCATCTCACAAATTTTTTTTATAGGAAGTACTTGGCCAGTTATGTTGATCATATGACAGACCATGATTAATTTAGTTTTTTTTGAAATTTGGCTTTCATATAGATGAACAATTTCCTCATCTGATGATGGATGATTAGGGATTGAAATCACTTTGGTCTTGATGTTATATTTTTTAGAAACCTGTTCAAACATCAATTTCATTGAACCATAGTCCTGCTTTGCATAAATTGCCTCGTCTCCTTTTTCCCAGGGATAACCTCCTATTATTAAATCCAATGACTCAGTTGTATTTCTAGTAATTATAACATTTTCTTTATCACACGACAACCAATCTGAAATCCTTTTTCTAAGTTTTAGATTATCATCTTCAAGACTATTTCTCATATAATAGGAACCTTCAAAATTTATAGTTTTAACATGTTCAATGTATTTATAGAGAGTTGGATTGGGAATGATATTATAGTATCCGTTTTCTAAATTTATATAATCTGGTTTTAGGGAGTAATGACTTCTAACGATTTCCCACAAATCATATTCTGTCTTATAAGCAGGTAAATCGAATTTATTCTTACTGTAAATAATATCATCTGGTAGAGTATATGTTGCTAAACCTAGAAAACCAAATTTTTGAATAAATTCTCTTTTATTCATAACATTTTTTTTAAAGTTATGATTTTAAATAGAAAATAAATAACCCAAAATAAATAACTAAATAGATGATGTAATTCCTTCTAACTTTTAAATATACTTCATCATTAGGATATAGTTTAAAAAACAATCCTTTTAACTCTTTTATAAAAAGAGGCTTGATGTTAATTTTCCAGTCATCTGTTTGATAAACGATTTTTCTGAATTTACTTCGAAAGTAAAAACTTGGTAAACTCCAAATAAATAAAATTATAAGAATAACCTTTTTAGAAAACACTATTCAATTTTTAATAAAGTAGGAAGCAGCAAATATAATTATTCCAAAAATTAAAACAACCCCGCTGTTTTCTAATAAAAATTCAAAAACGCTTAAAGTAATGCCCAACCCAATAATAAAAAGCCCAAAATTTCTAACAAAATATTTCATTAAATTTTTCTAAAAAAATAAAAAATTAAAGAGAGAACAACACTTATTAAAATTGATGATCCTAGCGGGAAATAAAATTTTGTATTCCCTTTTTCAAATTTAAAATCTAACGGATTATTGTAATTGACCCCATTTTTTTCAATGATTAAAAAAACACCCCCCACAATAACCAAAAAAAATCCAATTAAAATTATCTGTTTGGCCATTCTAAATATGTTATTATAAATATAACTTTTAAATTTCTGACTATTCTAATTAAAATATTAAATCAACTGTAAAAATTTAAGATCTCAGAAATATTTCTGTAGTAACTTTTACCAAATAAAATAAGATGAACTAAAAGAGGGTATAATTGATATATTTTTTCTCTTTCAAAATAATTACTTTCTATAGGAATAATATTACAGTAACTTTTCATCGCCACCTCTGGATAACTCCCAAATAAAGAAAGCATAGCCCAATCCATTTCTGGATGCCCATAATAAATAGCAGGATCAATAAAGACAGGCTCCCCTTCACTGTTAAAAATCAAATTCCCTGACCATAGATCTCCATGGATCAATGATGGTTCTGTAAAAGGTATATACGTATCCAATTTTAAGCATAGTTCTTCTAATTGTTTTAAATCGGTTTTACTTAGCAATTCTCTATTAAATGCTAATTTTGTAAGATGAAGAATTCTTTGATTTGAATAGAAATCTTTCCAATCATCTTCATTCTTATTTATTTGTTCCAATGAACCAATATAATTGTCATAATCAAGACCGAAAAATTCATTTTTATTTGAGTGAAGAATAGCTAATTTTTCTCCAAAGAGTTCCCAATTTCCACAGTTCCCATTTGGAATATATTCTAAAGCTAAAAAGGCTAGGTTATCTTTTACTCGTAGGAAAATTACCTTTGGTGTTTTAACTCCAGACTTATTTAATTGTAATAATCCTCTTTTCTCATTCTCAAACATTCCTGGGAATTTTAGCGAATTATTAACTTTAAGAACGACCTTGGAGTTTTCAAGTTCACATAAGAAGACAGAATTTATACTACCTCCTCCTAGTTGATTTAATTTTTTTATGTTGGAATTTAATTCTTCTCTAATTAATTTTTTAGCAGTTTCTATATGATTCATATAAAAACTAAGGAAGAGTTTGGTATCCCATATTGTATAAAATAAATCCAAAAATATCAGCATACTGATCTATCCGCTTGCTAACAGGTGTTCCTGCTCCATGTCCAGCCCTATTTTCAATCCTAATTAAAACAGGGGAATTACCAATATGCTTTTTTTGGAGTTCAGATATAAACTTGTATGAATGAGCAGGTACAACTCTGTCATCGTGGTCAGCAGTAGTAACCAACGTTGCAGGGTAATTGGTGTTTTCTTTCACATTGTGAACGGGTGAATATCTTTTTAAATACTTATACATTTCCTCCGACTCTTCAGATGTTCCGTAATCATAGGCCCATCCCGCACCAGCGGTAAATTTATGATATCTCAACATATCTAAAACTCCTACAGCTGGGATAGCCACCTTCATTAATTCAGGGCGCTGAGTTATGGTAGCGCCAACTAGCAAACCACCATTTGAACCACCACGAATTGCTAAATAATCTGAAGTTGTGATTTTTTTAGAAATTAAATATTCTGCAGCTGCAATAAAATCATCAAACACATTTTGTTTATTCATTTTTACACCTTGGAGATGCCAATTTTTACCATATTCTCCACCACCTCTAAGGTTTGGGACAGCATAAATTCCACCTAATTCCATCCATATGGCATTAGAAATACTAAATGATGGTAATATACTAATATTGAATCCCCCATACGCATAAAGAATGGTAGGGTTGTTTCCGTTATACTCAATGCCCTTTTTGTGAGTTATTGTCATAGGTATTTTTGTTCCATCCTTTGAAGCATAAAAAACTTGTTTTGAAATATATTTTTCTGGATCAAAATTTATATCTGGCTTCCAATAGATTTGAGTATTATTATTTTTAGGATTAAGTGAATAAATTATGCTTGGAGAATTATAGTTAGTGAATGTAAAGTAGACCTCTTTGTCATCTTTTTTACCGCTAAATCCTCTAGCAGTCCCTATGCTTGGAAGTTTAATTTCACCCAAGTTTTCCCCATCCAAATCAAACTTTATGATTTTGGATTTTACATCAACAATATATTTAGCAAAAAAATAACCTGCTGAGTAGGATATAATTAGTACACTCTCTCCTTCTGGAATAAAATCTTTCCAAAATTTCTCGTTGGGACTTTTAACTTTTGTTGACACAACTTTATTATTAGGAGCATTCTTATTTGTAACAAAAAACAATCGATCTTTTTCACTGTGAACAAGATAGCTATCCGTACTATAGTCCTCATCAATTGGTATCAATGGTGAGTCATTACTTCCTAATGATTTTAAAAAACTTATATTTCCCTTGGTAAATTTTGAAGCCTCAATTATTAAATATTTGCCGTCCTCTGTAACAGAGGCACCCACATATCGGTGTTTCTCATTTTTATTTTCACCAAAAATAATTTTATCATCTTTTTGTTTTGTTCCCAATTTGTGATAATAAAGTTTGTGTTGATCGGTTTTGTCACTTAACTCACTCTTTTTTGGTCTATCATAGCTTGAATAAAAGAAACCTTCATTTCCTTTCCAACTAATGCCACTGAATTTTATATCTACTAGGGTGTCTTCAATAATTTTTTTCGACTCAGCATCCATTACAATCATCTTTCTCCAATCACTACCCCCATCACTTATTGAATAACAAACTATGTTTCCGTCTTTAGAAAAACTAAGTCCAGATAGAGAAATTGTTCCATCATCGGAAAATTTATTTGGGTCTAAGAAAACCTCCTCAGCGCCATCTTTTTTCCTGTATAAAACATATTGATTTTGAAGGCCGTTATTTCTATAATAGTAAATATAATCACCTTCGAAAAAAGGAGAAGATAGTTTCTCGTAGTTCCATATTTTCTCAAATCTTTGCTTTAAATCTTCCCTAAATTTTATTTGATTAAGATATGTGAAGGTGGTGTTGTTTTGTCTTTCAACCCAATCTTTTGTTTTATCACTCATATCATCTTCTAGCCATCTATAATTATCTGAAATTTCTTCTCCATAGTAATTTTCAGTTACGGGAATTATATCCGTCTTAGGGTATGTTAAATTATTGTTTTTACACGAAGTGAGTAATAAAAAGGAAATCAATGGGAGCAAAATATATCTATCCATATTTGAGTTTTAAAAGCAAATTAAATTTCTTTAAACTAATCAATATATCCATTAATATCAAATTTTGAAACAAATTCCCATATCAGTTCATTTGTACTCATATTGCTTGATAAAAATGAATTATAATCCCAAGTATGCCCCCCATTAATTATCTTAAAATGAGAGACCATAGGGTTTTCTAGAGAATCTCTGTATACATAATTTTCAACTCCTTCAAAAAAGTTAATCTCCAAATTTTCAGCAAAGTTTAGTTCAGACCAGAAATTTAAAACGTTATTAATTGACACTAAACCAGGGGCTCCTTCATATGGGACAATTGGGTCGTTAACTCCATGAATATTAATCATCGGCTTTGGCACTGTTGCTTGGCAATTTTCATAAGTATCGATAATCATCGTTCCCGCAACGGAACCTATTGCTGCAATTTGAGTAGTTAAATTACATGCTAGTCCATAGGAGAAGAAGCCTCCATTGGAATAGCCACAGGCATAAATTCTGGAAGTATCGATATTTATTTTTTCAGGCAAAGTAGTTAGAAGTTTATCTATAAACCCTAAATCATCGGCACTACTTTTATTTCCCTCCTCTATTGAACTAGGATTCCAATGAGGATAGTTTCCGAGCAGAGTTCCTTGAGGATATATTAAAATAAAACCTTCAGATTCAGAAAGTTTTCTCATATCGGCGTTTCTCAAGTGCCTTTGAGCTGTTCCCCCAAAACCATGAAAATTTAGCATTAAAGGCAGGGGAGTGTCTTCGCTGTAAGACTGAGGGATGTACAGAATATATTCCCTAATTTGGTTTTGATAAAGTAAACTTCTATTAAGCAGTCCTTTTCTAATTCCTAGATTTGGGACTACGCTATTTTTTTCATTAGAATTACAGGCAGACAAAAAAACAGTAAAAAGGCATGTTTTAAAAAATAGCTTAAAATTTATGAACACTTTGATTAATTATTAAAACAACAAAATTATTTTTAAATTTAGAATAAGAAAAAATGACTATGAATATATTTTTAAAAAAGTTTTTTTTGGGGGCAATTATAGTATTTCTATCTATTGAAAACTCTTATTGCCAAGGTCTAATCTTTATGGAAGACGAAGATTTAGACCAAATTGATACTTTTGAAGGTTCAGACGGGATTACCAAAACCTAATAAGAAAATAAAAACAAAGTATAGCGATTTAAAACTTACAATTAAAGACTTCGATAAATACGTTTTAACTTCAATAAGACTAAATAGAAAATTTTTTTTTTATATTCTAAAATCTAAAAAAGATTACAATTTTAAAGGACAAATCAAATACAAAAATAATTTTTACTTGGTATTAGAATAATACCGTGTTTAAAAAACATTATAACTCAAAGTTAATGTCAAATAAACCAAAATTAATTCGTCAAATGGGATTAATCACTGTAGTTGCTACAGGAGTGTCCTCTATGGTAGGGGCTTCAATAAATGTTGTTCCTTTTATGATTTACAGAAGTGTTCCTTCAATAGGCCCTTACGTGCTTTGGGCTTTCATATCAGCTATAATTCCAGCTCTTTTGGCAGGATTAGCATACGCTATTCTTTCGTCTGCAATGCCAAGAGCGGGCGGAAGCTATTTGTATGCAAGTAGAGGCTTGAATCCTTATTTGGGGTTTATAGCTAGCTTTTCCCAATGGTTTGGACTATCGATTGTTATCGGTGTGATATCTTATATTTCAATTCCTTTCTTAAGAGACATTGCATTTAGTTATGAGCTTTTTCATTTATCTAACTTATTAGACATATCATTGATTCGTGTTTTTTTGGCACTAAGTTTTATCTGGTTCTTTGTTTATTTAAATATTAGAGGTATCAAAGCCTACGAAAATTTATTGATTCCGATGGTTATTATTATTTTTCTATTAGGAAGTATTGTTATTTTATCACCTTTTTTTTATGATGTGTCTGATTTCGTTTATGCTTTAAAAGAAAAAACTGGAGAAATTCACAACATGAAGGTTAAATCCGAATTTGAATGGTATTCATTTTTTTCAGCTGTAGCAATTTTGTTTTCTAGTTTTATTGGCTTTGATGCAATTGCCCAAACTGGAAGTGAATCACTAAGACCTAAAAAAAATTTACCCCTTGCCATATTAATATCTATCCTAGGGGTTGGACTATTTTATTTTCTTTTTACAGCATCTGTTTATAAAATTGTTCCTTGGAGTTATATTTCAGAGCAGGCTCAATTAAGAGATATAACTGCTCCTGGGTTGTTGAGTTACGTTATTCCAAGTGGAATAGATTCTCTAATTATTCTGGGTGCCACCATTGCTTTAATCAACGATATACCAGCTATGTTACTTTCAGTGTCTCGTCTCATTTTTACATGGGCTAAAGATGGGATTGTGTCAAAAAGTTTAACTTTTATTCATCCAAAAAAGAATACTCCAGTTGTAGCTCTGATTTTTTCTGGAATTGTTTCAAGCATCGGAGTCATAGGATCTGATTTGGCAGGTGATTTTTTTTTGGGGATAGATATAATGGTAACATCAATGCTAGTTAATTTTATACTTATGTGTATTACAATTCTTACAATTAGGAAACACAATCCAGAATTGTATTTAGAAATAAACATTATTAAAAACAGAAAGATGCAGCTTATAATTGCATGGGCGGGAATTGTTTCTCTTGGACTCCTATTATTTATTCACCTTTATAAAGATATTACCAAGGAACTAGATGCTTGGTATTTTCACTCTACTTATGTTTGGATTATTGTGATGGTAATAGCAAGTTTTATTTTTATATTTCGATGGAATAAATTAACGCATAAAAAAAGATTTAAAAAGTTACCTTCGGAATAAATGACAAGCAAAACTTTTAATATAACTCCTAAACTTTCTCTCCCAAAAATTATTATTGGATTATGGCAAATTGCTGATATGGAAAGAAACAATAAGAATTTAGATTTAAATAAAAAAGCTGAATCTTTAAATCTCTATGTTAATAATGGATTTTCAATATTTGATATGGCTGATCATTATGGGTCAAGTGAAATTATTGCAGGAATCTGCAAAAACAATCACCCTAACCGTGATTCCATTAAACTACTTACAAAGTGGGTTCCAAAACCAGGGCCTATTGATAAAAAGACGGTTTACAAAGCCGTGAAGAATGCTCTTGAAAGAATGAATCAAAAAAGTATTGATTTATTACAGTTTCATACATGGACCTACACTAACCCATATTGGATAGATGCACTTATATATTTGAAAGATTTAAAGGAAGAAGGACTTATTAAAAATATTGGTGTTACAAACTTTGACGCTAAACACTTAAGAATTGCCTGCGCTACAGGTATTCCGATTGTTAGTAATCAGATTTCACATTCAATAGTCGACCAGAGAGCTAAAGGTAAAATGAAAGCAGTTTGCGATCAATATAGCGTTCGTTTGTTAGCATACGGAACTGTTCTTGGCGGATTTTTATCCAATCGATGGCTAGGTTCTCATGATCCAAAAGAAGAAGAATTAAAGACTTGGTCCCAAATGAAATATTATAGATTTATTAAGGCATCAGGAGGATGGAAACCATTCCAAAATTTACTGACTACTCTCAATGAAATATCCCTAAAACATAAAACCTCTATAGCTAATATTGCAAGTAAATTTGTATTAAATAATAAGAATGTTTCTTCAGTTATTATTGGAGCTAGAATTGGAGAAAGTTCTCATATTGAGGACCACAAAAATTTACTAGATATTTTTTTAGATAAGGATGATACAAATAAAATTGAAGAAGTAATTGAAATCTTGAAGCCAATTCCTGGAGATTGTGGAGATGAGTATCGTACACCTCCTTTTTTAACAGCTTCTGGTGATTTAAGCCATCATTTGGAAAATATACCAAGCGTATTTAAAGAAATAAAAGCATCAAAAAACAGATTCCATGTATTTAGTGGTACAGAGTGGGAGTCCCTAGCAGGTTATAGCCGTGCAGTAAAGAAAGGAAAATCTATTTTCGTTTCGGGAACAACAGCTACACATCGAAATATGATAATAGGAGGTAATGATGTTATTGCACAAACACATTTTGTGATTGACAAATTAGAATCTGCAATCACTTCTTTGGGAGGAAAATTAGAAAATGTTATCCGAACAAGAGTTTTTGTTAACAATATAAATGACTGGGAAGCTGTAGCGAAGGTACACGGAGAAAGATTCAAAAACATCAACCCTGCTAACACTCTTGTTGAATCTAAACTTGTAGGTGATGGATATAAAGTCGAAATAGAGGCAGAGGCGGTTTTGGATTAAACTGTTAATTTAATTCCTTTATTTTTTTGCTTTTAAAATCTATAATATCCTCTTCAATTTCATCTATCAATTCTTTGGCCATAGAAAGTAAAGACTCATCTTGAGTTGAAGGTTTTCTTAATCGAGCTCTAGAAACCTTGATCGTATTATTTAACACTGAGTAAGCAGTAATTTTATTACTTTTCCATGCCCCCAATTGTCGATTTTCTAACTGCTCTCTTGCTTTTAGTTGAATTTTTCTGATTTCAATAAGTAACTGTTTTTTTCTTTTTTCTGAAAATGAACTTGCTTCAATAATTTTAATAAATCTGTCTAGTTCATTCAAGATATTTGAGAGTCGTTTTACTTGTTCTACAGCTCTTTTCTGATAGTAAAATAAACTTTCGTCTACATCTATATCTAATTCAAATCTTGGGTCTTGAATTACCTTGATCTCACTTCGAATAGTTTCATTTTTATATTTTAATTCAGCTGTGTACATTCCAGGGAGAACAGGTATACCTCTTGATTCCTGGTTTATCCAAGAGCCTGGGAGTGTAACCATTTTTTCATCTAATTTCCAAACCAGATAATTTAGACCTTCAACTAAATTATTTTTGACTAATCTTTGAATAGGTTGATTTTCGTCATTTTTAATTATTGAATAAATAGAATCCATTTCAGAAACTTTGTCATTTAAATAAAAGGGAATTTTGATTTTTTGAAACTCTCTGTTTTCCCCCTCATATGTAGTATGAAATCCCGTCCAAATATTTCCAGGAGGCGCTATGAAAATTCCCTTCACTTGTATTGCTGGATTTTTAGATAGAGCAATAATTTTGCTTTTCGAGTTCTTATTTATAATATCACGTAAGCTTAGTAAATCATCTAATACCCAAATGGCTCTTCCAAAAGTACCAATAACAAGAGCAGATTCATTTTCCTGAATAACAAGATCCATTGTGGATACTGACGGGAATCCATTTTTGAATTGTATCCAGTTATTGCCCTCGTCAATGCTAATCCATAAACCATTTTCAGTGCCTAAAAAAAGAAGTTTTTTTTCAATTGGATCTTGAATGAAAGATAAACTATATCCTTTAATATTTTTTCCATCTAGTACAGACTCCCAATTTTTACCATAGTCTGACGTTTTAAACAAATAAGGATTATAGTCTCCTTTTCTGTAATTATTTACTACCACCCAAGCCGTACCTTTTTCGTATCTAGAGGCATGAATTCTAGCGATCCAGGCCTCATTGGGAAGACTTTTAATTTTTGATGTTAAATTTTCCCAAGTTCTACCCCCGTTTTTAGTAAGTTGTACTTGACCATCGTCTGTCCCAACCCAAATTATATTTTCATCTAAATGAGATGGAGCAATAGACAGAATACTGGTGTAATTTTCTGCTCCAGATATGTCAAGAGTTAATCCTCCATAATCACTTTTTTGGTATTCGCTTTTATTTGTAGTTAAGTCAGGAGATATTGTTTCCCAATTAGCCCCTTTATCTTTTGATTTATGTAAAAATTGTGAACCGTAATAAATTCCTTTATTGTCAAAAGGATCTTTTGAAAAACCTGCATTCCAGTTAAATCTTAAAGGAGTTTTTACATCTTTTGCATTAGGAGAAATACTTTGATAGTATCCGGTTATTTTGTCGTATCGATACAAGTCTCCATTCTGTGATGTGCCGTAACCAAAACGAGAGTTATCTTTATCTGGGGAAATATAAAAGCCGTCACCCCCTACTAGATACTGCCAGTAAAGAGTTCGAATTCCTCCTCTCTTCCAAGTGTAAGCCGGACCAGCCCAATTCCCATTGTCTTGCATCCCTCCGTAAACATTAAATGGAGTATCGTAATCAACATTAATTTGGTAAAATTGAGCTACAGGAATGGTTTCAGGGAAATACCAACTTTTCCCGTGATCTCTTGTAATTCCAAGGCCACCATCTCCACCAATAATAAAATTTGTTGGATCTTTAGGATTAATCCAAATAGAGTGAAAATCCGCATGTATTCCTTTAGTTTCATCAGCTGGTATCATTGGTATAGAATCGAAGGTTTTTCCTCCATCATAGCTAACAGTTAAAGGCTGATAAATATTATAGACCCTTTCTTGATCCTTAGAATCAACTTCCAAGTCTTGAAAATAAAAAGGTCTGTTATTTGTAAATTTTGGGTTATCATTTATTTTAATCCAGTATTTCCCTCCATCATCACTTCTATATATAGCATTTTTTTTTGCCTCTATTTTAGCATAAATCCTATTAGGATTACTTGGAGCTATTGCTATTCCAATTCTACCAAGATCTCCTTTAGGTAGACCATTTTCGTGACTAATTTTTCTCCACGTAGCACCCGCGTCTTCACTTGTGTATAAACCTGAGCCTGGTCCACCGGAAGTAAAATAATATGGTGTCCTTTGATGATCATACATAGCAGCAAACAGCTTTTTTGGATTTTTAGGATCCATGACTAAATCGGCAACTCCTGATGAGCTGTTAGTATAAAGAATTTGTTTCCAATTTTTACCTCCATTGGATGTTTTGTATAAACCGCGATGCGAATTTTTTGTAAACGGATCCCCCATAGCTCCAACATAAATTACGTCCTCATTTGTAGGATGGATTATAATTCTATGTATTGTCTTGGTTTTTTCTAGCCCCATTTGAACCCAACTTTTCCCTGCATCTTCTGATTTAAATATCCCCATTCCTAAATTCATAGAATTTCGAGGATTTCCCTCACCAGTTCCAACCCAAATCACACTTGAATTTGATTGTGAAATGGCAAGAGAACCAATATTCTGTGTAGGTTGTTCATCAAATATTGGAGTCCAGCTTGAACCCCCGTTTTCAGATTTCCAAACCCCTCCCGAAGCTGCTCCAACATATATAATTTTTGCATTTTCATTTACGGCGTCAATGGTTGTAATTCGCCCACTCATGTTTGCCGGTCCAATATTTCTGATATTTAGATTTTTTATTTTATCAGTGTCAAGTTTTTGTGCTTTAATTGAGAAAGGAAAAAAAATTAATAAAATAAAAAAGCAACGTTTTACAAATAAATTAAAAGAGACCATATCACAATTTAGTTAAAATTTGATAATTTAGATTTTATCATTTAACCAAAACGAAATGATAAATTCAAATCTAAAAATAAAAACTTCAGAAGCGGTATTTTATTTATTTTGTTCCTTGTTTTTATTCTTTGCGAATGCCCAAGAAAAAAAGGATAAAGTAAACCATAATCTTATTGAACTATTTAAGGAGTGGAGGAATTTTGAAATACCACCACTAAAAGAGGGAGTCCCTGACTATTCCAAAAACACATTTGATGTTCGTTTTAAGCAATATAAAAAAATAAGAAATAAACTTGAGTCATTTTCAATTGATTTATGGCCAGTTAAAGATAAAGTAGATTGGTATTTATTGTGGGCAGAAATGAACGGATATTTATTTAACTATAAAATCTTAAAACCCTGGGAAAGAGATCCAGCATTTTACAAATCAATTTGGACTTACAAGAGTGATGTTCCTGCACACGAAGGCCCTACTCCTCATTTTACTGTTGAGCTATGGCAATACAATTTCCCATTAAATAAAAAAGACAGAATTAAACTTCTTTCTTCTTTAGAATTGATTCCTAAGTTTAATAAACAAGCCAAAATAAACCTCACAGGAAATGCGAGGGATTTATGGATAGCTGGGATTAGAGATATTGAAAAACAAAGTCAAATTTTAGAGGACTTAAACTTAAAGCCGGGAGTAGCCAAAGACAAAAAACTGGTTATGCAAATTAAAAATGCAAAAGACTCCACAGATAATTTTGTAAAATGGCTTAAAAAAGAGGCTTTTAAAAAGAACGGCCCATCTGGAATTGGAAAAGAAAATTATACATGGTATCAGCAAAATGTTCACCTAGTTCCTATGACTTGGGAGGATGAGGTGTTTTTGTTGAAAAGGGAATTAGCAAGAGCTTGGTCGTCATTAAAATTAGAAGAACATCGAAACAGAAAATTACCTCAAATTAAACCTGCTGACTCACCATCTAGCTATAAAAAATTAGCTGAAAATGCCGCAAAGGAATTAATAAATTTTTTGGATCAAAATCAAATAGTGACGGTAAAAGAATACTTTTTAAGATCGCTACAACCACATTTAGGAGATTATATTCCAGCTGATAAAAGAAATTTTTTTTGGATTACAGCGCACTTAGATCCAAAACCCCTTTTTTCTCATTTTTATCATTGGTTTGAACTTGAAAGAATGGAAGTGGAACCTCATGTAAATCCTATAAGGGAAAAAGCACTTCTTTATAATATTTTTGATTCTAGAAACGAGGGATTAGCAACCGCTGTAGAGGAATTTTTCATGCACGCAGGTCTATACGATGAAAATCCAAGAGCAAGAGAAATCGTATATATTTTAATTGCCCAGCGGGCTGCAAGAGGATTAGGATCTTTATATGCACATGCTAATATTATGAGTATGGAAGAAGCTGGTAAGATACACTCTGAATATACACCCAGGGGATGGATGAAGACCGAAAAAGAACTTTTACTTTTCGAGCAGCACCTTTATCTAAGACAACCCGGGTACGGGACAAGTTACATAACGGGTAAATATTTAATTGAAGAAATGATGATGGAAAATGCAAAAAGTGATGAAAGCAATTTTACAATAAAAAATTTTTTTGATTCCATAAATAGTATAGGCAATATTCCCGTCTCTCTTGGAAGTTGGGAAATGACGGGTAATTCAAATCAACTTAAAATAATAACTAATTCTTACCAGCCTTTAGATCGTTAAATATTATTTTTTAGTAAATGAAACTTTTATCCAGTAAATCTGAATCTTTATACTTTTTTCGCATTTCCTTTAAATCTTGTGTAAGCTTTTCTACAACTTTTTTATAATCGGGGCTATTATAAACATTGTTCATCTCGTCTGGATCTTTAATGCGATCGTACAATTCCCATTCATCTATATCATTGTAAAAATGAACTAGTTTGAACTCTTTACTTACTATACCGTAATGTCTTTTTACCATATGAACAGATGGATATTCATAATAATGATAATAAACTGCTTCTCTATTCCATTGATCAGATTCTCCTTTTAACAATGGAACAAGACTTTCACCCTGCATATCATCAGGAACATCAATCATGGCCGCTTCTAGAAAAGTTTGAGCAAAATCTAAGTTCTGAACCATTTCCTCGCTCGTAGTTCCAGGCTTAATAACATTAGGCCATTTAATTATTAAGGGAGTTTTAAAAGATTCATCATAGATAAATCGTTTATCAAACCATCCGTGTTCTCCAAGATAAAACCCCTGGTCAGATGTATAAACCACAATGGTATTGTCTTCTAAACCACTTTCCCTCAGATAATCCAAAACCCTACCCACATTGTCATCAACGGAAGAAATGGTAGCCAAATAATCTTGCATATATCTTTGATATTTCCATTTCATTTTTTCTTTATCATTCATTTTTGGCCAATTTTCTTTGAAGTCTTTACTTATTTTGTCTAACGTAATATTATATTTTCTTTTTTGCTCATCATTGGCTCTATTAAAAGGCCCATAGAATCTTTGAGCTGTTGGCTTTACTATCTTTCCTTTGCCAGTTACATATTGAATTTCTGGCTCAACTTTACCCATCTCTTCAATAGTTGATGGCCTTACTTTACTGTCATGCATGTATTGCATATGATTGAAAATATTCATTTCAGCACTTTTTGCTGCAGCCCCTCTTCCTTTATAATCATCAAATAAGGTTTTGGGTTCAGGGAATCTTTTTTCATAAAATTCGGCAAACTTCTCTGGACTTGGCCACCATGCTCTATGCGGTGCTTTATGCAAATACATCATTAAAAATGGTTTACTATTATCTCTTTTATTTTTAAACCAATTTAAAGTCAAGTCAGTGATAATATCTGTAACATATCCTGTAATTATGGTGTCCTTTTCTTTACCAATAAATCTTGGATTTATGTAGTCCCCTTGTCCTGGAAGAATTAAAAAATCGTCAACTCCTTTAGGATTGTTCCCAAAATGAAGTTTCCCAAACATCGCTGTTTGGTAACCATTTTCTTGAAAAAGCTGAGGGAAAGTTAACTGTGTGTCATCAAATTTTGCATGGTTATCAATTTTCCCGTTTAAATGGCTATGTTTGCCTGTTAAGATTACAGCTCTTGACGGGGCACATATAGAATTTGTAACACAAGCATTACTGAATATCATTCCCTCATTGGCAATTCTGTCAATGTTAGGTGTTTGGGTAAGAGAATTGCTGTAAGCACTAATAGCTTGATATGCGTGATCATCAGACATTATAAATAAAATGTTTGGTTTGATTTTAGATTCTTTTTTTTTGTCACAGCTAATAATAAAGGCCAGAATAGAAATAGTGAAGTAGAAATATTTCATATCAAATTTGGGTTCTTAAAAATTTATATGATTTCGTTATATGAAATTCAACTGTTTTAATTGAAATATCTAAAAATTTCGATATTTCTTTATTTGTTAAACCACTTTGCTTGCTTAGTTTAAATATCTCTTTTGTTTTTGAAGGCAGCTTTTCAATACTAGCGATGATTTTTTTAAGTTTTATTTCAAATTCTTCTATAGGGGTATCGTTTACAATTTGATCCAATAATTTTAAATAAGAGTCGTGTAATTTAGATCTCGATTTATTCTTGTAATAAAGATCAATGAATTTATGATAAACAGACTTGTATAGAAATGACTGGAGTGAGTAATTGGGGTTAATTTTTTTTCTGTATTCATACAACTTTATAAAAACCTCCTGAACTAAATCGTCAGCAGTAGCATGATCACCAGACAAGCTTAATGCGTAAGCAAACAACTTGTCACTATACAAACTTACGGCTTTAATGTATGCTTTTTCATCACCATTTTTAAGATCTCTAGAAAGTTTATAATCAGACATATAAAGTTAAACTATATATAAAAATTAATGTTTCAAAATTTTTGTTCTATATAATTAATTCTATTAGGGTTATGATTTTTAAAATCGTAATAATAATATGTCACCATTAATTGAGAGGAAGATTATTAATTTTCTTAACTGCGAATCAAGTGTCGAGGAGCTAAATTTTCTTCTTAAATGGATTGAAAAAAAAAATAATTTAAAAGTCTTTAAAGATTATATATCTATAAATCATTTCTCAAACTTAGCTATGAGTAGAGCCAATCAAGAAAAAATAATTAAAGAAATTAAAGATAGAATAAATTCTCAGCAGACAAAGAGGGAGCTAAATTTTAGTTTTAAAAATATTTTTAAATATGCAGCCATAATCTCAATTTCTATTGCGGTAGGTTACTATAATCAAATACGCAAGGGGGCAACATATGAAAACAAGGTGGTGCTTGATCCAAATAAAGTCACTCTACAAACCTCTAATGGCAATCAAATTGTTTTAGAGAATTTAGATGATAAACTAATTCAAATAGATGACGAAATTGTAATAAAAAAAGAATCAAAAAAAATAGTTTTTAATCAAAAAAAAGATATTAAAAAACTCTCTTACAATACCTTGACTGTACCATACGGCAAAAGATTTGATGTTGAATTATCAGATGGCTCAATTGTAAATCTAAATTCGGGATCCTCTTTAAAATTCCCTGTTCAATTTATAAATGGGATGGAGAGAAAAGTTTATTTAGATGGAGAAGCTTTTTTTAATATCTCTGAAAATAATAAAGACATTTTTAAAGTAGTGTCTAACGATGCTATTACAGAGGTTTATGGAACACAATTTAACGTTAAAAGTTATAAAGAAGACAGTTTTTCAGAAATAATACTTGTAGATGGAAGTCTTGGAGTGAAGGGGCTTTCAGATAACCAAAAAATCGTTAGCTTAAAACCGGGTTTTAGAGCTAACGTAAATCAGTCCAACGAAGAAATAGAAATTTCGAAAGTAAACACTAAAATTTACACCTCTTGGATTGATGGTAGAGTTATTTTTAGAGATGAAAATATAGACTCTATGATTTTAAAGCTTGAAAGGTTGTATAACGTAATTATTACGAACGACAATAAAAAGCTATCAGATAATTTTTTTAATGCCACAATTGTGGTTGAAGAAGAATCAATCGATGAAGTTATGGGATATTTAAAAGAAGTTTATAATATTAAATATCAAAAGTTCAACAATAAAATTATAATTAAATAAACTAAATAAATAAAAAATTATTAATAACCAAACATGAAAAATTTATGAATTTAAATAGCAATAGCGTTCAACGCGACCAGAAAAAAAGATTGCGTGCAAGGAATTTTATTTTTTCATTAATTCTTGGAATTACTTTTATATTTAATTCTTTCGCAAGCAGTAATGTTTATTCTCAAACAGAAATTACAATTAGCGTTGAGGACACCTCAATTATTGATGTATTGGATGAGATAGAAGCTAACACAAAACTGAGATTTATTTTCGATAGTAGTATTTACAACTTCAATCAAAAGGTATCAATATCATTAGAAAAAAAGAATATCGAGGAAACAATCAGTGCACTTTTTAATAATTTAATAGAATACCAAATAAGTGAAAATTTGGTCTTTCTTAAAAAAGTTGTTTCAAATCCAGTTGCTGAAAAGGTGGAAGATTTGATTGAAAATATTCAAAGAAGTGTAACCGGTGTAGTGGTTGACTCTGAAGGAGTTCCTCTCCCAGGAGCAACTATTATAGAACAAGGAACCGATAACGGAACAACAACTGACTTTGACGGTAATTTTTCTATTCAATTAGAAAATGATGATGCCATTTTAACCATCTCATTTGTTGGTTATGGCGACCAGTCAATTGATGTATCTAATGGGGATAGTTTTAATGTATCTCTTTCCCCTGAGGAAGGATCACTTGAGGAAATTATTATAACGGGTTACGGAACAACCAGAAAGAAAGATCTGGTTTCATCTATTGCAAAAGTATCTGGGGATGCTTTGTCAAACCAGCCTGCTTCAAGTGTCAGCAATCTTCTTCAAGGTAGAGCAGCAGGCCTTCAAGTTACTGCTCCTGATGGAGATCCATCATCTGCTCCTACAATTCGTATTAGAGGATTAAGTTCAATTCAAGGTAATAACAACCCACTTTTTGTAATTGATGGTTTTATTGCCGGGACCGATTTTAATCTTCAAAACATTAACGTTAATGATATTCGATCCATCGAGGTTTTAAAAGATGCGAGTTCTCTGGCCCTTTACGGAACTAGAGGAGCTGCTGGTGTGATTTTAATTCAAACTAAAAATGGGAAGTCTGCAAAATCTGGAGATGTTGATGTGTCAATAAATCATTACACAAGTTTTAGTAGTATAGCAAATCCTCCTCAGTATTTAAATTCTACTGATTTTGCAAATTACTGGAATGAGGCAGAAACTTTGGTTTATGGAGCTAGTGGTTATGGAGAAAATGATCCATCTATCGACCCTCTTTTTGATTTAGCTACTATTCCTAATACAAATTGGGTAGATTTGGTAACAAGAGACGGACAGGTTAATAATACCGACATAACACTCAGTGGTAATTCTGAAAAATCCAACTATTATGTGTCTTTAAATAGATGGTCTGAACAATCTATAATTGAATCATCAGGTCTTAATAGGTATACTCTTAGAGCTAATATGGATTTTGATGTTAATGAAAAAATTAGAACTGGGTTTAGACTTAACTTATCCGATAGAAAAATCGAAAACAACAAAGTTAACTGGCAAGAGGTTCAAAACGCAATGCCTCCTTTTTTAGAAGTTTACAATAGCGATGGCACTTATAATGGTGTAAATCCCGTGGCAAATACACCTTTTCGAAATCCGTTAGCAGATGTAAATGAAAGGATTGATCATACATTAACTACAAATCTATTGACCAATGCATTTTTTGAATATGATATTATTCCTGGACTTACACTTAGATCTACAATTGGGTTAGGACTTGATTTTAGTAAAAGAAACCAATACTTTTCCACAATCTTGCCAGATAGAGTTGCAAAAGGTCAAGATGGTGAGGCTAGTATTATTTCAAGAAATAGCAGAGATATATTAAATGAAAATACGATTACTTACGTCAAGGAGTTTAACGAACACTCTTTGAAAGTCCTTGCTGGATACACATCTCAAATTACCACATTTGAGTCTTCTAGATCAGGGGCCTATGGTTTTGTAAATGACGTAGTTACATTCAACAATCTTGCTCTAGGTTCTGATCCAAATCAAAATGCAGTGTCAAGTAACTATGAAAAAAGAACATTTGAATCCATTTTGGGAAGAATAAATTACTCTTACAAAGACAAATACTTACTTACCCTTGTTGGAAGAAGAGATGGTTCCTCGGTTTTTGAAGAAGGCAATAAATATGCTTTTTTCCCATCTGTTGGCGCAGCTTGGCGAATTGGTCAGGAAAGTTTTATGCAAAGTGTTGATTACATAAGCAATCTAAAATTAAGAGCAAGTTACGGTATTGTTGGTGAACAAGGTGTACCAGCATACAACTCTCTGTCAAGATTTACCCCTTATGTAACTTTTTTAAATAATCAAGTTTCCAATGCAGTATTGTTAGAAAACTTAGCCAGCTCAAATTTAGATTGGGAAACAACAACCCAAACTGATATTGGATTAGAGGTTGGGTTTTTAAATAATAGATACTCTTTGGAACTAGATTATTACAATAAAAGGACCAAAGATTTATTACTCAACAGACCCATACCAGGAACAGCTGGAGAGACCAGGTTGGAAAATATTGGTGAGATAGAAAATAAAGGGTTTGAGTTTACCATTAATTCATTAAATATTGATAAACCTGATTTCACATGGAGTACAAATTTGACTATTTCTGCAAATAAGAACAAAGTAATTTCAATCGGTGACGGTGCAGAATGGATTGATTTATCTTCTCCAGGTCAAGCAACAGGGCCAAGTATTAGAATAATCCCAGGATATCCTGCACCTGCTTATCTAGGTGCTACGTATCTTGGAACCTATAGAACCACTGCTGAAATTGATGCCGATGGTGTTGTAGGTAGTGTTTTAGGAGGACCTAGATATGTTGATTTAGATGGGAATGGTGCAATTAATCAACTTGATTTTGTTGTACATGGAGATCCAAATCCAGATTTTTACGGAGGTTTAAGAAATACACTAACCTATAAAGATTTTACTCTTGATTTCTTTTTCCATGGATCTTATGGGAATGAGATTTTAAATGCAGCTTATCATCTAGGGTATTTTGGAAGAGACCCAAGAAGTAATTTGTTGCCAATTGTAAAGGATAGGTGGACTACTTCAAATCAAAACTCAGACATTCCTAGAGCTGGTTCAAGTTTCGGAAACTACCAGCAGCGAAGTGATGTCTCGTATCAAGATGGTTCTTTCTTAAGATTAAAAAACGTAACTCTAACATATGATTTAGATATCCCTGGAATGAAAAGAGCCAGTGTTTATTTAACAGGTAATAACTTATTGCTCTTCACTAAATTTACCCATGGGGACCCTGAGCAAAGTAATTATGGTGACGGTTTGGCACAAGGTGTGGCTAACGGAGGATACCCTTACAACTCCTCATTTGCACTTGGATTTAATCTAACCTTATAAAAAATATCATTATGAAAAATAGAAAAAATAAAGCAATGAAAAATTATAAAACATATACGATAAATTGGATGATTCTAGTTTTATTAATCGTCTTATCTAGTTGTGAAAAAGATTTCTTAGAAGAAGATTTAAGAAGTGGATTGTCACCAACTGGTTTCTATAACAATCTTAATGAAGCTCAAATGGCAGTAAATGGTGTTTATGCTACATTAAATAACCAAAACCTATACCGAAACAGAAATTACAGGGGCGCTGTTCAGTACGGGAGTGACGAGGTTTGTCCTCAAAGAAAAGTTATTCAAACTCCCTATAATTACCTTTACACGGAGGGGAATGGAGATTTGCACGCGGCTTGGAAAGAGTTTTATCTACTTATAAGAAATGCAAATTCTGCTATTGCCAATATTTCAACTGCAGAAGCACTAACTGTAGAGGAAAAAAATCAGCTTATAGGAGAATTATATGTGTTAAGAGCGATGGCTTACTATGATCTAACCCGTTTCTATGGAGATGTTCCATTTTTTACCGATGAATTGGGGACGGATGAACTTTCTGTTCTTCCACGAACTCCAATGAGCGAGATAAGAACACGAATGAAGGAAGATCTATCTCTTGCTAAAAGTTATTTACCAGACGCATATTCTGGTGGTGACCTAGGTAGAATGACAAAGTGGGCGGCAGCTGCATTAAAAGCCAAATTTCATTTATTTGATAAAGAGTGGTCTTCTTGTCTAGCTGAGTGCGTGGATATAATTAATAACTCACCTCACACATTAATGGATGATTTTGCAGATGTCTATGCGTATGATAAAACAACCCTTGATAACGAGGTAAAGAATGAACATATTCTATGGGTTGACTTTGCCGGGGACGCTGCTCTTGGAACAAATCATTTAAATACTACCGGTGCAATTAACAGTGGAAATTTACAAACCAATCTTTGGATTGAGGAGTACAATCCTCGTGCTAAAGATAATCCTAAAAATAAAGGAGATAAAAATGCATTGAATGCTGCACTTGCTGCAAATAACCAGTCCTTTACCGGATTTGGTGCAGGTATAGCTTGTCCTGATATTGGAAAACAAAGCAATTGGGAAGCTGGAGACCTCAGATACGATGCAACTTTTATGGAGTATTACGAAGGGATTCAATTAAAATTTGTTTATATAGGTAAATTAATGAACTTAAATATTGACAAACCAAGAAATGCTAAGTCTGAAAATATTGTTCTTATAAGGCTTGCGGATATTTATCTAATGGCCGCAGAGAGTGAAAATGAACTTAATGGACCCGACAATGCATATCAATATGTAAATAAAGTTCGTGAAAGAGCATTTGAACCAGACAGCCCGTGGAGTGGTCTTTCTCAAGCAGAATTTAGAGTGAAAATGTATGACGAAAGAAAATACGAACTCTTTGCAGAAGGGCATAGAAAGCAAGATTTAATTAGATGGGGAATACTTTTGGAAACAGTTAGAAATACAAAGGTTACTAAACATGCAGAAGGTGCTGCAACAAATATTCAGCCCAAACATGTAAAGTATCCAATTCCTTTGAATGAGGTACTTACGAATCCAGTGTTGTTGGATTCGGACCCAACGAACAATGGATACAGATAATAAATAATTTTTCGTACTTATTAAGTTTGATTAATTTAGGAAAAGGTTGGCTTTTGTCGACCTTTTTTTATTTTAATTTTATCATTTTACTAAAATCCTAGCAAGCTCTTTTTCTGGAATTCCACCCAAGTCATTTATATTCTTAAGCCAAGAGTCAAGTTGCAATTTTAATTCATTGATGTGTGGTGCGAATTTCTCATCCTCTATTAAATTATTTAATTCAAATGGATCATTCTCTAAATCATAAAATTCTTCTGGTCTTTTGGGAACTTGAAACCAAAGCTTCTGTTTATAAGAAAGAGAATTAGACTTATTTAATTCATTAAGATGTTTCATCAAGTTCATTTGAGTCCTATAGACCACATTAAGGGCATGAGGCTTTTCAATATTATAGTTTCTAACGTACTTAAATCTTTTACTTTTTACAGCTCGTATTCTGTCGGTTAATTCATCAAATCTATCACTTGCCGTAAATAAATAGCTTCTTTTTTTTAAAGACTTTTTAGCACCCAAGAAAGATTTGCCCTGATATATTTTAGGGATATCAATACCAGCTATAGATAGTATTGTAGGAGCAAAGTCAATAAAACTTAGCATATCATTATTTCTTTTATCTTCTGTTTTAAATCTTTTAGGGAATTTTATAATTAATGGAACCTTTGTTCCTGTTTCATAAATAGCTCTTTTGTGCCTTGGGAAAGGTCCGCCATGGTCACTGTAAAAAAATATATAGGTGTTATCGTAAAGCTTT
>CACJHA010000014.1 GCA_902593075.1 uncultured Bacteroidota bacterium | reverse complement strand
AATTCTTATCCAATGACAGACCAAATAGCTTTTCCTTCCGAAATTATTATATCAGTTAATGATAAAAATAAATTAAAAAAAGTTTTAGTTGATGACCCCGCCGATCACAGGGGGATTTTATCTTGGCATAATCAAATAATATCAACACCTAAGATAAAAGATAAGGATTATTGGGAAAGACCAGATGAGGAAAAACCATTTCTAAAAGAGGCAGGCTCTTATGGATATTTGGTAAAAATTCCGCTGTCTAACGAAGAATTAAATGAATCTAAAGAAAATGGATTCATAAAAGTTCTTCTTGAAACAACTGGAGAAGGTGGAATGGCCATTTATGGAAAAGATTTTGGACGCTACCCATTTGACCCTTCTTTAGTAATTATTAAATAAAGAATATAATTGAAATAAAGTTCATTGATCATGAAAAGAAGAAAATTTATCAATCAAGCTACAGTTGCTGGACTATCCCTGAATGGATTAAATATTTTGAGCTCATGTGAAACCGAGACAAAAAAAAATAATCAGACATATATGGGTGGGTTTAAAGCTAAGCCTATACCTCAAATAAAAGCCGCATTTGTTGGTGTGGGAGATAGAGGAAGATCACATGTTAGAAATTTTAAAAGCTTCAAGGGAACTGAAGTTGTTGGAATTTGTGATCTGTATGAAACTCGAGTTAAGGAAACTGTAAATTCTATTAATCAAAAAAGTTCTATTAAAAAATTTTGGGGGAAAGATAATTTGTGGATTGAAATGATTAAGGAAACTAAACCTGATGTAGTTTTTATTTCAACTAATTGGGATAATCATGCTCCAATGGCTATAAAGTCTATGGAGCTAGGCTCCCATGCTTTCGTAGAGGTTCCGCTGGCGAACACAATTGAAGACCTTTGGGGAATTGTTAATACCTCTGAGAAAACACGTAAACATTGTATGATGCTTGAAAACGTAAATTATGGTAGAGATGAGTTAATGTTTTTAAATATATGCAGGAAAGGATTAATTGGAGATTTAATCCACGGAGAAGCTTCTTATATTCATGACTTAAGAGCTCAAATGTTTCAAAAAGATGGAACTTCTTTCGATAGTCACCCTGGAACAGGGTCTTGGAGAACAAGACAGTATGCAAAAAATATCGGAAATCTATATCCAACCCATGGACTTGGTCCGGTGGCTCAATATATGAGCTTGGCTAGAAAGGAAGATAACTTTGATAAGATAGTTTCTTTATCATCACCCTCCAAAGGAAGAGCCTTGATGGCCAAAAAATATTTCGAAAAAGACCATGAATGGAATAATTTGGAATTTAGAAATGGTGACATAAATACTTCTATTATTCAATCAAATTATGGTAAAACCATTATGATTCAATGGGATGAAACAAGTCCTAGGCCATATACTCGACATAATCTTATTCAAGGAACATCGGGAGCTCTTGCTGGTTTTCCAACAAGAGTATTTTTTGACTCTAAAGAGAACAAAAATTCAATAGGTTACTTTCCTTGGATTGAGGGAAAAGATTTATCAGAGATTTATGAAAAATACGATCACCCTCTTTACAAGAAACTAAACGAAAAAACTGCTGACAGTGGTCATGGAGGTATGGACGGTATAATGATGTACAGAGTTATAGAATGCTTACAAAAAGGTGAACCACTTGATCAAAATGTTTACGAGGGGGCATTTTGGAGTGCCGTAACGCCGTTAAGTGCAAAATCAATAGATAATGGAGGAAATCCTCAAAATTTTCCAGATTTCACAAGAGGAAAATGGAAAGAAACAGAACCTCTTGGAATTGTTTTTTAAAAAATTTAATATGAAAAATAGAATACTCATAGTTTTAATTTGCTTAATTGTATCATGTGCCAAAAAAACACCAGTAATAGATTCGATAGAAAAAATAGAGTTTATACCCTACCCCAATAACATTGAGTCATATGAAAGTGCTCTTAAAATCAACTCTATTTTATCAATTACAAATAAAAGTGAACTAGAAATAACCAATATTATTAAAAAGGAGTGGGAAGATTTAACAAAAAGTAATATTAAAATAATTGAAACAAGTATTAACAAAGGGAATTTAAGTATAGAAATTGATGAAAAGTTTAAATTAGAAAACAAAGAGGCCTATCTACTAGATATAGATAAAAAATCCATTTCAATTAAATCAAGTAATAGTGAGGGTGTTTACAGAGGTTGGCAAACGCTAAAACAATTGATTGAACTTAGAAAAAACAAAGAACATCCAAACTTTATTCCAACTGGAAAAATTTTAGATTATCCTGAATATAACTTTAGAGCAACTATGCTTGATGTTTCTCGTCATTTTTTTAATGTTGATCAGTTAAAAAGATTTATTGATTTGGTATCTGACTATAAGATTAATTATTTACATCTTGGATTAACAAATGACCAGGGTTGGAGAATTGAGATAAAATCTAGACCTAAACTCACCCTTATTGGAGGAAAAACAGAAGTTGGAGGTGGTAAAGGAGGATACTACTCACAAGAGGATTACAAGAATATAGTAGAATATGCTAGAAATAAATTTATAACCATCATTCCGGAAATCAATATCCCAGGGCACACAAATGCAGCTTTATCATCCTATGCAAAGCTAAATTGTGATGGGAAATTAAAAAAAGCATATACAGGAACTAATGTTGGTTTTAGTACTCTTTGTAACAACAACTATACTTTTGAATTTATAGATGACGTTGTAAAAGAGGTTTCCGCAATTACACCCGGAGAATATTTTCATATTGGTGGAGATGAGTCACATGTTACAAAACCAAGAGACTACTTAGAATTTGTTTCAAAAACTTCTCAGATTGTAAACAAATATGGTAAGAAAGTAATTGGTTGGGATGATATTGGCATTGCTGATATAACCACAAATACAGTTTTACAATTATGGAACATAACTCAAAAAGACAAAGTAGTTACAAATATTAATGATTTAAAATACCAAGATAAAGGCTTAAAAAATATTAGAGATGGAATGAGGAAAGGTGGTAAAGTTTTGATCTCTCCAGCTTCTAAAATGTATCTGGATATTAAATACGACAGTCTAACCAAATTAGGTCTCAATTGGCCCGGATATATCAACTTAAAAACTGCCTATGATTGGAAAATAGAGGAAGAATTCTCACAAATACCAAAAAAGAAAATTATAGGCATTGAAGCACCGCTATGGTCAGAAACAATATCAACTTCACAGGATATAGATTATCTCACCTTTCCTAGATTACCCGCATACTCTGAAATTGGCTGGACTAGTTCAAGTAAGAGGAAATGGAATAATTTTATTAGTAGAATTGCAAGTCATAAGTATTTATGGAAAGAAAGAAATATAAACTACTACCCTTCTCCTTTAGTTCATTGGAAATAGAAGAACTTAGAACCTAAAAATGAATAAAAGAGTATTTTTTCTCTCCTTTAAAATTTTATTTCTTTTGATTTTTTTAAAATCATGTGGAGATAAAAAATTTAAAAATCAGTACTCTAAAAACGAAATCATAAACAAAAACCTGCTAAAAGAATATGTGGATAAATTTAACAAATACGACCATGAGCTATATAAACAGTTTATTGACAATAAAAACGCTTATAAATTTTTATCAGGAAATATTCCAATCATTGAAATACCAGACAAAGTAATTGAGGAAAAATACTATTTCAGATGGTGGACATTTAGAAAGCATATAAAGTCTACAGTCGATGGTTTTGTCATTACTGAATTCCTTCCAAAAGTATATTGGTCGAAAAAACATAATACAATAAACTGTCCCGCTGCACATCACATTTATGAAGGAAGGTGGTTAAGAAATCCTAAATATATCTCGGAGTATATTGATTTTTGGTTAAAAAATTCTGAAGACGGAATAAGACAATATAGTTTTTGGATAGCAGACGCAACTCTTGCCTTTAATAAAATTCATCGAAATGATTCATTATTATTCACTCAGTTAGGCCCACTAATTAGCAATTATAATGAGTGGGAGAAAATCAGAAAGGATAATAACAAATCCCTTTTTTGGCAATGGGACGAGAAAGATGGGATGGAATTGACCGTTAGTGGAAAGATTTTGAATGGAGGAATTGAAAAATCAGGTGTAAAGGCAGTAAGGCCGACAATAAATAGTTATATGTATGGTGATGCCATAGCAATTTCAAAAATAGCTTACTTAAAAAATGAATTAGAAATTGGAAAAAAATTTGAAAAAAAAGCAAAAAAAATTAAAAAAAAATTGGAAAGTCGTTTATGGAATAAAGATTTAAGTTTTTTTACTGTTTTACCAAAAAATTATAACAAAACAACTAAACCGTTAAATATTAGAGAATTAATTGGTTATGTGCCTTGGTATTTTAACTTACCTGATGATAAACTAGAATATACTATTGCTTGGGAAAAATTAAAAGATACTCTTGGATTTTCAGCACCCTATGGACTAACAGTTACTGAACGTTCACATCCTTTTTTTAAAATAAGCTATAATGGCCATGAATGCCAATGGAATGGACCTTCTTGGCCATTTGCGACTACCCAGACATTAAAGGCCTTTGCAAACTATTTAAACAATTATTCTAAAAATTACAGTGTTTCAAAAGATGAATATTATCCTCTCTTATTGCAATATGCTAAAAGTCATAAAATAAGAAACGAAACGGGAGAGGAACAAAATTGGATAGATGAAAATTTAAATCCTTTTACTGGAGACTGGATTTCTAGAACTAGACTAAAAGAATGGGAAAATGGAACCTGGTCGGATGCGAAAGGTGGTGTTGAAAGAGGAAAAGATTATAATCACTCAAGTTTTTGTGATTTAGTTCTAAATGATCTCTTGGGAATCAAACCCAAATTAAATAGTACGATAGAAATTAATCCTCTAATACCAGATAATTGGGAATGGTTTGCTGTCAAAAACATCAATTATCAAGGTAAAAAAATAGATATTGTTTGGGATAAAAGTGGAGAAAAATATGAACTAGGAAAAGGACTAACTATTTTTGTAAATGATATCAAAAAGCTTAATACAAGGACAAATAACAATATTAAAGTAAAGATTTAATACCTGTTATATAAATACATGAAAAATAGTATTTAACTAATCTGTTTTAAAAAATGATTTCCCATAATTAAATGCCTTAATTCCAATTTTTTCTCCTATTATTCTTCCTGGTAAATCATCAACTGGAGGATGGATACCACCCCAGATTCTAGATAAACTACACTGATTACTTGCATCACGATAAGTTGCCCATTGAATTTTTATATCTCTAGTTGGACCTTCTTCAAAAACTAAAAATTTATTCTTCTTTGCTATATATTCTCCCATCCCTCCAGGAAAGTATTCGCTACCTGTTAGAAGAGTTAACACCTCTGCAGCAGCCCTTGAATAAGTTGAATGACCGGAAATGTATCCTGCAAAATTAGGTGTAACAAAAGTTGGTCTTTGGTAAGGCCACCAGTTTTCGGCTAATATCCAACCTACTCCTGCGTTATCAGTTTCAGTATTTGAGATATAATCATGTCCTTTCCAAGCACGAAGCTTTATCTTACCAACATTTTCTTTACTTTTTCCAGCCAATTTATCGTTTTCATTAACAAGATCAACATAATCCTTCTCAAGTTTAATTCCGAAAGGGCTGTAATTTAATAAGTTTGGATTGGATGATTGTCCATAGTCAGACATCATCCTTATTGCACTTATAGGCCTAATATAATCGTAAAAACCTTTGATTCCCCATGCTGCAATAGCTGCGTCGTGCATAGCACCTCCTAAAATAAAATATGCTTTTATGTCCCACTCTAAATTTGTTAATTTTTCCTTTCCCTCAAATTTTAAATCGAATTCATTGTGGTCGGAGACGTAATTGAGAATTGTAAACCAATGTCCGGGAGGTGTTTCAGAGTCTGGCCCGTCAGCCCAAAATTCAGCAATAACTCTAGTATAATCTCCTCTTGGGACAATTTGTTTCTTATAGGGTTTATTTGTAATTGGATTGATTTTATAGCCATTAGAAAAATCACCTCCATCATATCTATTATAAATTCCTTTTAAACTCTCTACATTGTATTTAATATTAGAAAAATCTAAGTTACCTATTCCTGCAGGAGAAATGTCCCACAAAACGTCATCATTTGGGTCTAAATGAGAACTCCAAATTGAAACATAACTGTGATTCCACCAAAATTCACTATTTATTTTGCAATCTGAATCTAAAAATTCAGGAGGAGGGCCTGGATCATGGTAAACAGGAAAATTAAATTCATCTCTATTCATTGATTTTAAATCATTTTTATCTAAACTAAATGGCCATGTTAGTCCCCATTCTGGTCCGAGGAAAGGCGGAACAGAGCCTGGAATTTCATTACCTGACTGGTCAATAAATTTTTCAAAAGCAAGAGGTTGCCATCTGTTTGGGTCATTTATTTTTTGTGATCCTGGATTTTTCAGTATTAACGGTTGGTTCACAGGTTCGTAAAACAGATTTGTATAAAAATATTTCTCATTTGAACCATCCTTCCATCCATAATCTATTACTTGTTTAGCGATATAATTACCTAATGCAGCGGAATTACCATCTTTATAATTGATTGATTTGAAATTTGGATCATATCCCAGACTACAAAAAACAGAGTCAATTAAATCTTTAGTTTTTTTGAATTTAGGAGACACTTCATATCTATGATAAAGATATCTGTAGGAAGCATAACTGATAGCTTCATGAAGTGCTTTTTTATTTTCCTTGTCAAAGGATGTCTCTTCGTATGGGATATAAACACCGTTGTTATTTTTATTTAAAAAAAAAGGTTTTGATTTTTTGTTAAATATCGTCCATATATCATACATCATTGCCGACATATGAAAAAGGTTTCTAGCATGTACTGTAGGTCTTGCAAAATCATTTCTAATAGATTCTAAAATGACCTCATTCCAGGTTCTAGCTATAGAACGCTCTTGAGAAAAAAGGATTTTTTGTTGTACAATTAAAAACAAAAAAACAAAAGGTAAAAAACGTATTTTATTCCACTTCATAAATCAAACTGCAAAAGAAAATTTTTAAACTAATCTAAAACTTCCCTAATTGGATTGCCATTAACATCACCGATTATATTAAATCCAATTAGAAGTGAATCCTGTGACTTGTCATTAATAATTTCAGATAAAACAATATCTGTTTTGTTAACTTTTTCGAAGAAAACGTCAAATTCAACTTTTTTATCAACATTCCAAATTCTCTCTACAAAGGAGGGCAACCTTTTTCTGATACTTGGAACCTCGCTTTCATCTGTTTGCTCCCATGAACACATCTGAGCACCAATTATGTTTTTACTTCTATCTAATTGAATTGGTTTTTTGTATGCAGGTGATTTGTGCCACCAAGTTTCCCATCTCCACATATTCCATTCATAAATTCGTTCTGGTCCCCATTTCAAAGGTAAGACGTTAGGATCAGGGTTTCCACTTCGAACAACGTATAATGGCTTCCAGGATGTATTAACTAATTTATAACCATCTTCCACTAGATGATTGGGTAGGTTGTATAATGATTCAAACTCAAATACAGTTATGTCTCTAGGAATCTCAATTTTACCATTTCTAGAAAAGCCCTCCCAAACAAACATTTGCTTTCCTTTACTTTTAAAAAAATCATTCATTCTAACAATAAAGTACCTGTAAAGCTCATGTATGTCATTTCCTAAATTATTTTTTATCATGAATTTTTTTACATCCGGGTCATTAACAATAAGTTTTAGGTTTGCCTCATCAGCACCAAGATGAAAATATGGAGAGGTGTGAAAAATATCCATAACCTCAATAAATAACTTTTCAAGGGAAGTGTATACTTCTTCTTTACCCATATTTAAAACATTAACAAAATCTACTCTACCACCAAACAAGTCTTCACCTCCACTTTCTGCATCCGATATTGAAAAAATTTCAGGATATTTTTTCACAAACTGCATAGAGTGACCAGGAACATCGATTTCAGGAACAATAACGACTCCTCTTTGGTAAGCGTAATCAACAAAAGATAAAAGTTCTTCCTTAGTGTAGTGTTTGTCCTTTGTTTGAAGTTTTGGAAAATTTTCTGAAGGAAAGGTGAACAACTGATCATCAGTAAGATGAAATTGCAAATAATTTAATTTATAGAAAGATGCAAGATCAATTAATTTATAAATTGTTTCAGCTTTGTGCCACTTTCTAGCTAAATCTATAAGAAGTCCTCTATAAGCGGCATCAGGGCTGTCTTTTAAATTTATAATTGGAAAAGTTATTCTTCCTTTATCATTTTCTGATAATTGTAAAAGCGTTGATCTAGCCATTTTAATAGCACTTAGTGAACCTCCTTTAATTACAATTTTATTATTTATAGCAATTTCATATTCTTCCTCGGCAAGTTCTTTGTCAATTTCTAGAGATAAATTAGATCTATTCTTATTTGTAATAAGTTCAAATGAATTAGAAAAATTAAGTTTTTTAAAATCCTTTGAAATTAAATCAAATAAATTTTCTTTTTCATTGGAATCAATAAAAACCTTAATTTTTTTTGGAAGTAGAATATGTTTATTTGATTCTATTACGTCAACTTTCTTTGGTAAAGGGACTATATTAATATCAACTTCTTTGTCAATATATTTTACTTTTTTTGAACATGAAAGTACGAGTAGGGATAAGAGGAAAATTTTTGTTAATTGTATCATGATGTAAAATTAAAAAAATTAACAATCCAATCTATAAATGACTCTCCATTACTTTCAATTTCATCAATTTTAATATGCTCGTTAATTGGAATTTCTGTAAGTATTTGTTTTTTTCCACCAGGCCAAGTAACGACTAAAGAGTCAATTTTATTCAAATCCCCCAGACCAAAGTGCAAAATAGATGTGTTTTGAGAAATATGACTCGAACCCCCATCAACTTCTCTCATTAGCTTATTATCCGCACTTACAATCTTTACCCTTGCTCCGAGGCCTCTACTAGTCGACTCATTTCCATTTAGACTCACTTTTAGCCAATTATTATCGTTTTTTGTATCATTTCTAAATAATTTGGATTTAACTCTCTCTGTAGAGTTATAATCCTTCCAAAGTGGTGTTTGCTTGACTACAAACAAATCTAAATCACCATCATTATCAAAATCAAACTTAACAGTCCCTCTGCTTATTCCATAGTCGATAATCCCAGAATTTTCATTTACTTTAAATACCCGTCCCATATTTTCATATAAAAAATCTTTCAAATACATGGTTGGAGGATTTATTCCACCTATGGAATTAAATAAATCAAGATCTTTGTCATTATCGTAATCTAAAAATACAGGACTCCAACTAATTACAGCTGTTGATGGCCCTGCTTTTGATGCAATTATATCGATACCTACGCCTAATTCATTTGAAAGATCCAGAAAACCCTCTGTATTGCCTCTATTCACGAGCAAGGGTCCTGAAAAGATATTCGTTACTTGATAATCCATCCATCCGTCATTATTATAGTCTCCAACTGCTGTGCCCATAGCATGAACTGCAGAATCAGCGTTCATTTCTTTGCTCTTATTAGTAAATTTTAATCTTGGATATTCATTTATTAAGAGCTGATTTGAAACTTTTTGTTCCCCAAAGTCATTAATTAAATATAAATCTAAATCACCGTCATTGTCTACATCAGAAAAAACTCCTCCAAAACCATATCCTGGCTCACATCCATCCAGGAGATATGATATATTTTTAAAATATTTACCTTCAATATTCAAATACAGTTCATCACTTCCAGGTTTGTAATCATCACTAATTGTAAATCCGTTTAAAACTCCTAGATTACCAACAAAATCTTTAAAGTAATTTCCAATAAATAAATCAGGATAGCCGTCAGAATTGATATCGCCAAAGGTAGCCCCGGTAGAAAAGTTTTTTATGTCTAATTTAAATTGTTCAGTTGCTATACTAAAAGTTCCATCTCCATTGTTCAAGAAAAGTAGGTTTTTAGCTAGTTTTTTAAATTTTGAGTTACTTATTTTCTCTGCTATAGTAGTAACAAATAAATCAATATAACCATCTTTATTAACATCAGCGGTTGTGGCGCCTGCAGTAATGATATTATTTGTAACAAGTCCTGCGGTGAGTGTAACGTCTGAAAAAGTAGAGTCTCCGTTATTTTTATATAAAACTCCAGATTTTTTTCCGCCAGCTAAATATAAATCCTCGAATCCATCATCATCAAAATCAAAAACCGCTACTCCTCCTCCAAAACCTCCACTTTCAAAAATATTGTAAATGTGATCAATCCCTGATTCCTTGGTAATATCTGTAAAAATATTTTGACTATAAAAAGTCAAATGCTGTAGAATCAAAAGTAAAAAAACGGAAAATCTAAACATTTAATCTATATTAAAATATTTTAAAAAATGATCCCAAAGAGAGTCGTTTATTTCCTCTAATTCATCCACTTCCAACAATTGATTCGAAGAAATATCAACTAAATATTGTGTCTTTCCCCCTGGCCAAGTGATAGAAAGAGAGTCAACTTTAGTATTTTCACCTAATCCAAAATGAACTATACTAGTGTTCTGAGAGGCGTGGCTTGAACCTCCATCTACTTCCCTTACCATTTGTAAATTATCTTTTAGAAATATTTTCACTCTTGAACCAAGCCCTCTAGTAGTGGCATTTTTACCATTTAATTTAACCTTCAACCAGTTTAAATTATTACTATTATCGTTCCTATATAGCTTTGACTTAACAATACCTCCCCTATATGTCATGTCATAAACAGGTTTTTGATTGACAACAAAAATGTCTTGATCTCCGTCGTTATCATAATCAAAGTGAACAGATCCCCTGCCAATACCAAAATCCATTAGACCAGAGTCGCTACAAACATCAAAAAAACGACCTTTATTTTCAAACAAAATATTTGGAATTCTATTTGTCATTGGATTTATTGGACCATTAGAATTAAATAAATCTAGGTCTTTGTCATGATCGTAATCAACAAATAGACTTCCCCAACCTATTATTACTTGTTTACTACCCTTATAGCCTTCTATTTTATTTATTCCCGTACCAATATTTGGAGCTAAATTAACAAATGACTTGTCTTTGCCTCTATTAACCATAAAGGGTCCTGCAAAAATATTTGTGACATGATAATCTAAATATGAGTCGTTGTTATAGTCACCTACTCCAACTCCCATCGATTTTAAACCAACATTAAGCTTTAATTCCTTGCTTTTATTTTCAAAGTCTAATTTTGGATATTGATTAATTAATATTTGATTGGGTTCATTATTTTCTCCAAAATCATTTACTAAGTAAATGTCTAAATCGTTATCGTTGTCGACATCTGTGAAAACTGCACCAAAACCGTATCCTGGGTTACATTTTAGAAAATTTGATACATTTTTAAAAGACTTTCCTCCCATATTCAAATAGAGTTCATCGTTTCCTGGCTCATATTCTTCATTGATGCTATAATGATTTAAAATGGCAAGGTTGTGAGTTCCAAAAAGAGCTTGTTCAAAGTAAAATTCCTTAAAATAATTAGCTACAAATAAATCTGGATAACCATCTGCATTAATATCTCCAAAAGAACAAGAAGTGGAGAAGTTTTTATCTTTTAAACCATATTCTTCATTTTTTTCAATAAAAGTCCCCTCACCTGTATTTAAGTAAAGTAAATTATTAGAGAGGGTTTTTATCTTTGAGGATTTCTCTTTTTGTGCAGCAATTGTTGTAATGAAAATATCAATAAAACCGTCTTTATTTATATCCGCAGTCGATACACCTGTTGTTACAGTTAATAGGTCCTGTATAAGACCTGACTCCTCTGTGACATCAGAAAACTTACCGTTTCCATTGTTTCTATAAAGTATGTCTTTACCCTGGCCACTTGTAAGGAATAAATCTTCGTAACCATCATTATTGTAATCAAAAACGGCAACTCCCCCACCAAACAATCCCTGATACACATCAAAAATATGATCTATTCCAGCCTCCTGTGTTACATCTGTAAATTTTGTTTGGGATAAAGCCGGTAAGGCTGTAAAAACAAAAAAACTTATAAAATGGTATAATCTCATATTAGAAGAAACTAAAGAAAAAAAAGATAGAGAACCTAAATTCTCTATCTCTTTTTCAAAATTAATAAACTAAAACTGTCTAAATAACAATCTACTTTTTTCAGGATTAATACCCTGGGTTCTGTGATATATTAGGATTGTTATCTGTAGTCTCAGATGGAATTGGCCATAAATCATAGTGAGATTTATAGTTTGCTCCACCGTGAAGATCCCAACCTTGGTTGTTATTGATAGTTTCCATTAACATACCTTGTCTTCTAAGATCAAAATATCTTTTACCTTCAAGATAGAGTTCTACTCTTCTTTCATGTAAAATTTTGGCTCTCATTTCTGCTTGTGAAAGACCAGCAGCGATGGCAGGCATTGTAGCTCTAGTTCTAACTTGATTTAATGGAGCTAAAGCTTGAGCGGTTTGTCCACCTTCATTTAATGCTTCTGCGTAAAGTAAAAGTGCATCTGCATATCTAAATAGATTTAAGTCAATTGGTGAACCATATTCAATAGTTGCCATTTGAGCTTTTTGCTCTTGAGTGTAAGTAGTAGTTTTTCTTGGAAAAACAGGAGCAATACCCACACTTGATTGAGCCTTTAAGTTACCATTACAGCAAACAGCTCCAAAAGCGACATCACCAAT
Organism: uncultured Bacteroidota bacterium; assembly: GCA_902593075.1. Classification (GTDB taxonomy): domain Bacteria; phylum Bacteroidota; class Bacteroidia; order Flavobacteriales; family Flavobacteriaceae; genus TMED96. The sequence goes on along the minus strand of CACJHA010000014.1, from coordinate 22,197 downwards.
TGTTCCTCCCCAATACTCGTCACCTTCAAAGTAGAAAGTTTTTCTCATCCTTGGATCTCTTCCCTCTAATGGATTATCAGCATCGTAACCTGATGCAGGGTTTGTAATTGGAAGACCTGTAGCATGCATTTCGAATGCATCTACACCATCTTGAGTAAACTTAATTCCAGACCATCCATTGTAATCTCCGTCACCAGCAACACCATAAGGGATATAGTCACCAGTACCTTCGTTACCAGGACCAGCTTTCATCGACCAAATGATTTCTTTAGAAGTTTCTTGAGTTCCTCTGTTTAGTCCTTCCCAAACATCATTATCTACTAAACCTACATCAGCACCTTCAAGTGCAACAAGTTGACCAAGAGTTGTGGCAGACTCAGAAAATTTCCTCTGATTAAGTTCTGCTAACCCTTTAGCCATAAGTGCGGCTTGCTTAGTAGGCCTACCGTATTCATCATTATTAGGTTTAGTGTCAAGATTTGCAATAGCAAAATCAAGATCAGAAATTGCTTGAGCATATGTCTCAGCTTGTGTTGATCTTGTAATAGCATCAGCCTCATTAGCATCAATTGGCTCAACTATTAATGGCATTCCACCATATAAATCAGCCATATCAGCATATAGGAAACCTCTTAAGTATTTTAACTCAGCTTCCCACTTTGTAGCCATACCAGCAGAAAAATTCACATTTGGTATTAGTGCTATAAGTTGGTTAATTTTTGAGATTGCTCCCAGACCATAGTTCCACTTATACCAAGTAATACCACCAGATGCAGGAGTCATTATACCACACGCAAAATTCGCATACCCTCTCCAACCACAGTCTTGTCCAACACCGTTGTCTGATAAAGTTTCAAATTCCATATGCATATGAAAATAATTTCCTCCCCAAAAATTTGTAAAGTATCCAGCTGCATATAATGAATTATACACACCATTGACACCTAAAACAAATTCATCTTCACCTTGAAAGAAACCATCAACACTCCCACTACCGGGATCGGTTTTTTCCAAAAAATCCTTATCACACGAAGTTAATGTCAGTGTAAACACTGCTAATAACCCGTAAATGAAATTATTTATTTTATTTGTTCTCATATTAATTAATTTATTCATAGTAATTAGTTTATTAAAATTTAGCAGATAATCCGAATGAAATTGTCTTTTGATTAGGATAAGTTGCATTCGGTCTGTTTGACCATCCCTGCTCACCTAACCTTGGGTCAGCGGTTGTAGCAGCACCAGATCTTTGCTCTGGGTCTACTAAAGGAATGCTCGTAAACGTCAACAAATTCGTCGCGTTAAAGAATAGTCTTAAACCATCAATAGGAAGACTATCAGTTGGAATATTATATCCAATCTGTAAATTCTTAAGTCTTAAGTAGTCTCTATCATATAAAAAGAAATCACTTTGATATCTGAAAGATGATGTAGTGCTACCTGCTCTCGGAAAAGTTCCACTTGGATTGTTAGTTACAGACTCAGTAATCCATTTATTCCAAGTAACAACACCACCGAAATCTGGATTCCAAAGCTCAAACTGTCCAAAATACTGAACATCCGCTTCTCCTTGGAAAATCGCAGCCAAATCAAAATTCTTGTACTGAAGACCTAGTTGAAATCCATAAGTATAGGTTGGTATATCCTTTCCTAAAACTTGTCTGTCATCTAAATTTATTTCACCATTTCCGTCGGCGTCAACAAAATTAAGATCTCCTGCTTGAGCACCCAGTGCAGCATTAGCCGCATTTGGTGTACCTGTTATTAGGCCATCTGTTTTAACAGCATAATAAGCTAAAAAAGGAAATCCTTCTCCTAAAATTCTAGTCTCATACAATATTCTATCTACATCTCCACCGTCAACTTTGGGGTTAAGATCGGTAACAGTGTTTTCAACTTTCGAAAGTTGACCACTTAATTGAACCTTCAAGTCTCCAAAAGTTCTGTTGTACCTTAAATTAAGCTCCCACCCTTTGTTTTCCATAGAGGCAGCATTAGAGGTCTGAGATGTAAAACCTGTAAGTACATTAATAGGAATATTGTATAAAATATCATCTGTCTTTCTAATAAAGTATTCAAAATCAAGACCCAATCCATTAGATAAAATAGAGTTAAAACCAATATTTGTTATTTTGGCTTTTTCCCAACTAAGGTTAGGGTTACCTATTGTAGTCTGTCCAACACCAGGAGCGATAAAACCATCTCCACCAGGAGTGCTAAAGTTGTAAGCTTGAGACAAACTTAATCTTTGTGCAAATTCAAAGTTACCAATATTGGCATTTCCGAGTTCACCATATGAAGCTCTTAACTTTAAGAATTCAAAAGTATCTGGAATAAAATCTTCCTCTGATAAAATCCATCCAGCAGAGAAAGAGGGGAAACTACCCCATTTATTATTTTTAAATCTTGAACTACCGTCTGACCTAACATTAGCTTGGAAAAGAAACTTGTCTTTATAATCAAAGTCAAACCTTGCAAATACCGATTGAACTGAAAATCCTGTTTCTGAACCTGCATTTTGTTGGTTTCCAAGCCCTCCAGAATCTAACACTTGAACTGTTTCACTTAAATAACCATCTCTTGTAGCACGGAAATTAGTAACTCTATTATCCTCTTGCTGATATCCTGCTAGTGCTTTAAAATTTAAATCACCAAATGATTTTTCATAATTGATTGTGGCAAAATAGGTTTCAGTGTAAAATTCTGAATTTTCTCTAGTAGATACTGTAGCAGGCTGAGTATTATAAAATGTACCATCAGAGAAATAGTTTTTTGGATTTTTAAGAAAATCATATGTACTTGTTCCTAAATAGTTAACAGCAGCAGTACCTTTAATAGTAAGACCTTTGATGGGAGAATACGCTATATATCCATTAGCAAGTACATTATTAGTAATTCTCTGCGCATTTCTATAATCCTTCCAAGTTTCAATTGCTAAAAGTCCTGTACCTGGACCAACTCCATAATTAGCTAAGGCAGATGAAGCAATTTCCAAATCACCGTTTGCATTTCTAGTTGGACTAAATATGTTATGAATTCTAGTAACAGTATGTAAAGGACCTCCAAGAGTTATTTGCTCTAAGCTACCTCTAGAAGTTTTGTCCCCTCTAACCAATGATATTGTTGTTCCAACAGAAAGTTTATCATTAATTTCAGAGTCTAAATTAATTCTAAAATTCGCTCTTTTAAATTTTGTTCCATCATCAACATTACCTGTTTGATCTAAAAGACCTACAGATAGTCTGTAGTTTGTTTTTTCAGAACCACCAGTAGCAGCAAATGTGTGCTGTTGTAGAGTTTGGTCTTTAATTAAAACATCAACAGGCGACTGACCATTGCTTCCAAGCCAGTTTGACCTGTTTGCATTAATAAAGGAGATTTGATCTGCACCCCATCTACCAGCAGCACCGTTACCAACATCCACCGCATTTTTCCAATTAACATTTTCAATTGGGTCGAAAGAAATTTGATCCCAGTCAAATAGAAGGCTACTTGTTGCAAATGATGCATCATAAGTAAATTTGGTAGGCTGACTCTTTCCACCTCTTTTTGTTTTAACAACTATAACACCATTCGCAGCTCTAGAACCGTAAATCGCAGAAGATGCTGCGTCCTTAAGTACAGTTATAGATTCTATATCTTGTGGGTTAAGATTGTTTAATTGACCTTCTATACCGTCAACTATAACAAGTGGAGCAGAATTATTTAGAGTTCCAACTCCTCTAATACTAATAAACAAGGTGTCATTGCCAGGCTCACCGGAACCTTGAGTAACCTGAACACCTGGAGCAGTACCAGCTAATGCCTGTCCAACACTAGTTAAATTTCGATTTTCAATTACTTCTGAATCAATTACAGCAACTGAACCTGTAATGTTTCTCCTAAGCTCTGTACCGTAACCAGTAACAACAACTTCATCAAGTTCATTTCCTTCAGCGAGTACAACATCAACTTGGTCACCAGAAACCGAAACTTCTTGGGTTTCAAAACCAATAAATGATATAATTAAAACATCACCATCAGATGCATTAATGGTAAAGTTTCCATCAAAATCGGTACTTGTTCCATTTTCGGTCCCCTTTACAACTACAGTTGCGCCTGGGAGTGGTCCATCCTCACTAGAGACATTACCACTAATAGACTGAGCAAAAACACCTGCAGAGAAAAGCAACATGCCAATAAAAGCAAATGTTTTGTGCAAAGTAAATTTAATATCTAGATATTTTTTCATTTCAAATAGTTTGATTATCAATTAGTTAGAAATTAGTTTAAGTATAAATGTAATTCATACACATAATTTGTAAACATAAAGATAATAAATATTTGACACAATTAATAAATTTGTCATTTAATGCTTGTCTTTTCAATAGATATAAAACTATAATTGTTACAATATTAGTTACTTATATTATAGAATAATTTCTAAAATGATTGCAATTACTTATTGTCTATAATAATTATCTATTTGTAAACTTAAATGTTACTGTTTTTCAATTAAATTTGAAAATTCATGTTTTTAAAATGGAGATTAAAAAAATATTTATCGTATTTCTCGTCATAATTAAAACTAGTTGTAGTGTTGATAAAGGGAATAACTTATCCTCCAAACAATCCATAATTAATTTTCAAAAAGAACTGATTAATAAAGAAATAACAGGAAGCAACGAAATTGTTGTTTACAAAGACAACTCCTTATTTTACCGGCATACAGAAAACACAAACAAAGAATATGATAAAAAAATAAACAACGAGACCATTTTTGCTTTATGGTCGATGAGCAAAGTATTGACGACCATTGGAATGTTTATTTTGGAAGAAAAAAACCTTGTTGATTTTAATGATCCTGTTTCTAAATATATACCATCATTTTCAAATTTAAATTGCATGAAAACAAAAAAACGAATAAATGCAAATTTTGAAGATGGAGATGATTACTGCTTGAGTTCAGACAATATTTATCCATGCAAAAATCAAATGAAGGTAATTGATTTAATGACGCACAGGTCTGGATTTTGCACCCCTGAAAATTTTTATGTAGATGCAGTTAGAGCTGACAATTTAGAAGAATTAATGGAAATAATCTCAAAACAACCATTACAGTATGAACCAGGAACAAAGTACTTGTATGGGGTAAATCAATCAATTCTTGGAAGAGTCATAGAGGTTGCAAGCAACATTCAGTTCGGTGAATTTTTAGATCAATTTTTATTTAAGCCTCTAGATATGAATAGCACAAAATTTTATTTAACAAAAGAGGATAAAATAAATTTTCAACCACTATTTTTAAATACCCCATCCATTAAAGGCTTTCTCCAAGATGGAATTACAAGTCGGGGGAACATATTAACCTACGATCAAAACGACAAAACTAACTTAGGAGCAGAAGGATTAGTAACGACAACTTCGGATTTCATGAATTTTTGTAAAATGCTTTTGAATAATGGTGTATATGAGGGTAAAAAAATTATATCTCAAGAAAGTATAAAAACAATGACAAGAAAATATTCAGAAGGTTATCCAAAGGAAGACAGATCTTTTCAAAATCTATTGGGTTATTATATGGGATTGTCAGTCTATGTTCTAGAAGATCCTATCATAATGAATCAAGGAGCACCCAAAGGAATATACGGTTGGGGTGGATTACAATACACAGAGTTTTGGATCGACCCAAAAAATTCTATGTTTGTGATTTTTATGACAAGGTCTCAAAGCTATAAGGGCATACTGGAGGACTTAGTAAGGACAGTATATAAAGTAGTAAATTAATACAATGAAAATAAAATCAGAATTGTTAATACACCCAAATCCACAAGAAAATGGTATTTACCAAAGTGTTAATCCATCCTCTGCTAATTGGGAATTTTTATCATTTGAGGCAAGGAAGATGAAATTAAATCAGTCGTGGGATTTTGAAACGATTGAAAGTGAAATCGCCATTGTTCTGCTTTCCGGAAATTTTAAAGTGACAAGTAATAGAGGAAGTTGGGAGACGCTTAACGGTCGAAAGAATGTTTTTTCAGGTATAGCACATACTTTATATCTTCCTAGGAAAACAAATTTTACACTTGAATGCACATCTGAAATTTTAGATATTGCCTATGGATGGTGCAAATCAGACAAAGATTTTGACCCTAAATTTATCACTCCAGATAAAACCCCAATTGTAATTTTTGGCGGGGATAATGCTACAAGGCAATTCAACGATCTAGTTCCACCTGGCTTTGGATGTTCTAGAATAATATCTAGAGAGGTCTATACTCCCTCAGGGAATTGGAGTTCTTTCCCAGCTCACAAACACGATGAGAGGATTCTAGATAATAATGGCAAAGTAGTAGAGCCAAAACAAGAAGAAACATATTTTTATAAATTTCAAAAACCTGAAGCTTATGCAATTCAACAGGTTTATACAAAAGACAAAGAGCTAGACGAAATTCTAAGACCTAAAAATGAAGACTGTGTTCTTATTCCAAAAGGGTTTCATCCTGTTGTAGCTGAACATGGATATCATTGTTATTATCTTAACTTTTTGGCAGGTAGTGATCAATGTTTAGAAAATACCACAGATCCTGACCATGAATGGATATATAATTCTTGGTCTTATAAAGACAAAAGATTACCACTTGTAACCTCTAAAATGAATGACGAAAATGAATAAAAGAGATTTGATAGCAATAGGAAGGTCTTCAATAGATTTGTATTCTCAAGACATTGGAGTTCCATTTAAAGAGATATCAGGTTTCAATGCTTTTGTCGGTGGCTCACCGCTAAATATATCTGTAGGATGTTCGAGATTAGGGCTAAAGTCTTCTTTGTTAACAGCTGTTGGAAAAGATAAAGTCGGAGAATTTATTTTAAACTTCTTAAATAAGGAAAATGTAAATACAGAATTTATTCCAACAAAAGTGAATGCAAGAAGTAGTGCTGTTCTCTTGGGAATTGAACCACCCGATAAGTTTCCTTTAGTATTTTATAGAGACAATGCCGCAGACACTTTGATAAACGTTGATGATGTAAATAATGCAAACATTGCTAACCATCAGGTTTTACTAATTAATGGCACAGCACTAAATAAAGAACCAAGTAGAGGTGCAACCATACACGCAATAGAAATAGCTAAGAAAAATTCAGTAAGAGTTGTTATGGACTTGGATTTTAGAGCCGATCAGTGGGAAGATTACAGGTCATTTGGTCGTGTAGTTAGGTCAATCATGTCAAAAGTTGATATTGCCATTGGTACTGAAGAAGAGGTTTTGGCAACTATGCTAAAAGATTCTTCTCAAGTAACCATAAAACACCAACAAATTTCATCCCCGGAAATCAAAGGAGATCTAAACAAAAGTATTGAAGGATTAATTAAATTAGGAACGGGTATTTTAATTGTAAAAAGAGGTAAGGATGGAGCATCCTACTTTAATGAAAATTTTAAAAGAAAAGACATAAAAGGGTTTCCTGTAAAAATACTAAATGTGCTTGGTGCGGGTGACGCCTTTGCTAGTGGATTTATCTATGGATTAATTCAAAAATGGAGTATTGAAAAATCAATAAAAATGGGAAATGCTTGTGGTTCACATGTTGTAACAAAAGAAGGATGTGCCAACTTTATGCCAACTTTAGAGGAGGCCTTAAAAATTATGAATAAATAAATTTTAATTTTAAATCAATGTTAAAAAATTATATAAATGGAAAATGGAAAGATAGTTATGAAAAAATAACTATTAAAGCTAATAATCCAGCTACTCAAAAAGTTATAGCTGAAATTCCGTTTGGAGAGAAAAACATTAAAGACGTAAATGAAGCTGTTAATTGTGCATACAATGCCTATTTAGAATGGAGAGATGTTCCTGTTATGAAGCGCGTACAAGTTCTTTACCGATTAAAGTCATTAATGGAAGAAAACCTTGATATTCTTGCAGAGACAATTACCAATGAATGTGGTAAAACCAAGTCTGAATCTTACGGTGAACTTCAAAGAGCAATTGAAAATATTGAGGTTGCTTGTGGCACGCCAATGCTAATCCAAGGGGATTTTATAGAAGACATCGCAAGTGGTATTGATGAGATGATGATAAGACAACCTCTTGGAGTTACGGCTTGTATTACCCCATTTAATTTTCCAAGTATGATTGTATTTTGGTTTCTCCCATATGCAATTGCTACGGGTAATGCAATGGTTGTAAAACCCTCCGAGAAAGTTCCTTTAACGATGATTAAAATTTTTGAATTAATTAATCAGTTAGATCTACCAGATGGTCTTGTAAGTCTAGTTCACGGAGGAAAACATTCTGTGGATGCATTACTTGAAAATCCTTTTGTAAAAGCTGTTAGTTTCGTTGGAAGCACACCTGTAGCAAAATATATTTATTCTAAAGGAACACAAAATGGCAAGAGGGTTCAAGCCCAAGGTGGAGCAAAAAACCCTGTTGTATTAATGCCTGACTGTGATATTGAGATGACTTCAAAAATAGTTGCTGATTCCGTTTATGGTTGTGCGGGACAGAGATGTTTGGCTGCCTCTGTAATTATTACAGTTGACGATAACAAAAGAAAACTTAAAGATTCTTTATATAACATGGTGAAATCCAGGAAAACAGGCTATGGTTGGAATGACGGAATTGACATGGGTCCAGTAATTACAAGTGACAGCAAAAAAAGAATCGAAGAACTAATAGAAATTGGAATAAATGAAGGCGGAAAAGCAATTTTAGATGGAAGAAATGCGAAAATTGAGGGCTTTGAAAGTGGGAACTTCATAAATCCAACTATAATTGAAGATGTAAACCTTAAAAAAGAGATAATTAATACTGAGATTTTCGGCCCTGTTATGAGCTTAGTATCTATGAAAAATCTTGATGATGCTATAGATTTTATAAACAACAGCAATTATGGAAATATGGCATGTATTTTTACCGAAAGTGGCTCTAATGCAAGAAAATTTAGAAATAAAGTCTATGCCGGAAATATAGGTGTCAACATTGGAGTTGCTGCTCCAATGGCACAATTTCCTTTTAGTGGTTGGAAAGATAGTTTTTTTGGTGACCTACATGGCCAAGGAAAACATGCAATAGAATTTTTTACTCAAACTAAAGTGGTAATTGAAAGATGGCCAAACACATGGTCGAGAAAGTTTTAGCAAGGGATGAATAAGATAAGAATACTAATTATTGGTCTTGGTCGAATTGGAAAAATTCATCTTGCTAATTTGCAAGCTATGGAGGAAATTGAAATTGTTGGTATTTGTGACCCAACCCATGAGGCTAAAATTTTTTCTAATAAAGCGGGTTTAGCATTTTATCAAAAAGATTTTACAGATATAGCTAGCGAAGTTCAGGCAGACGCAATTGTAATTTGTTCCCCTACTGATACACACGCTAACTATGTCTCATTAGCGGCAAAGAAAGGGATAGATGTTTTTTGCGAAAAACCGTTAGACCTTTCCTTAGAAAAAGTAAAGCAGGTTTTAAAAACAGTAAATGAATCTAAAATTAAATTAATGCTTGGCTTCAATAGGAGGTTTGATAGTGAATTTCAATCTGTAAAGGAAAAGATTGTAAACGGTCATATTGGTGATATCCATACGATTAAAATTACTAGTAGAGACCCCTCCCCGCCTCCAATTAATTACATAAAAAGTTCGGGTGGAATGTTTTTAGATATGACTATTCACGATTTTGATATGGTTCGTTACCTGACCGACAAAGAAATCGTTGAAGTCTATGCCAAAGGAAATGCATTAATAAATCCAGAAATCGCAAAAGCTGGAGACATTGATACTGCTATTATAAATTTAACATTTGAGGATGGTAGCATGGCAGTAATAGATAATTGTAGAAAAGCAGTTTATGGATACGATCAAAGAGTCGAAGTTTTTGGATCAAAGGGTATGGTACAATCAAAAAATAAATTTGACAAATACACTCTAACTTACAGCGAAAAAGGAGTAACATCACCTCTTCCTCAACATTTTTTTCTTGAAAGATATGCGGATGCTTATAAAAAAGAAATAGATCATTTTATTGATTGTATACGACATAAAAAAACTCCGGAGGTGTCTGGCTTTGACGGTCTAATGTCACTAGTGTTAGGATTATGTGCTAAGGAGTCACTTAATTGTAACAAACCAGTTGTTGTTAGTGAAATTGACAAAACATAAAAAAATAAATTGAAAATTTTACCCTCTAAAATATTATTTGATAAAGCTTATGGTAAATTTTGTATTCCAGCTATTAATGTTTCGAACCCTGAGCAGGTTATTGCTTTATTTAAAGTAGCTGAAAAACTGCAAGCACCATTTATTATCCAAACAACTCCTGCAGCCAGAGAATATATTCCCCCAAAAATGCTACTAGGGTACATTAAATCAGCAATTGATTTACATCCAAACAATGTTTGTGCGATTCATATAGACCATGGATATGAATCCCATATCATAGATGGTATTAATTCTGGAATTTATACATCTGTAATGATTGATGCCTCACATGATCCAATTGAGAAAAACATTCAAAGAACAAAATTGATTGTAGATAAAGCACATAAAAAAAATATTTCTGTAGAAGCAGAGTTAGGAATATTAAGTGGTCAAGAAGATGACATAGATATTGATGAACAGGAAGCAAAATTTACAAATCCAGAGGATGTTGAATATTTTGTTCAAAAGACCAACTGTGACAGTTTGGCTGTTGCTGTTGGGACAAGTCATGGAGCTTATAAATTTTCCGGAGGTGGAAAATTGAGATTAGATATATTGAGAAAAATACAAGAAAGACTTCCTCGATTCCCCATTGTACTTCATGGCGCCTCTACAATTGATAAAAATGAAGTAGATAGAATTAATAATGCAGGAGGCAGTTTAAAAAATAATGCTAAAGGGGTAAGTGAAAGTGAAATAAAGGAAGCTATTAAACTAGGTGTATGTAAGATTAACATTGCGACAGACCTGAGACTTCTTTGGACTAGGATTTTTAGAGAATTTTTTAGAGACTCTAGTGGTGAATGGGATCACTTAAAACCGGGAAAAAAGTACATGGAAGAGCTAGAGATATTATTGGAAAAAAAGTTTAAACTTCTGCTTTGTGTAGAAAAGAATAATTTATTTTAAATTAAAAAAATGATTGAACTTGGAATAGCACCTATTGGATGGACAAACGATGATCTTCCCGAAATTGGAGGAGATATCACTTTTGAACAATGTATTAGCGAAATGGCACTTGCTGGTTATAAGGGTTGTGAAGTTGGAACAAAATTTCCAAAGAATAATTTACCTCTTTTAAAAAAGCACCTTGACTTGAGGAATCTTAAAATTTGCAACCAATGGTTTAGCTATGAATTTTCTACTCAATCTTTTGAAAATGTTAAGTCAAATTTCAAATCTCATTTAAATTTTTTGAAATATTTTGAAGCCAAGGTAGTTGGTGGAGCTGAAACTGGAAATTCTATACACGGCAATATAAAAGTACCAGTTTCATCAAGAAAACAGGCAAGCGAAGAAGTGTGGGGTAAACTTGTCAAGGGATTAAATAAACTTGGCAAATACTCATTGGAAGAATTTGGAATAAAACTATCGTACCATCATCATGTTGGAACAATGATTGAAAACATATCAGAAGTCGACAGACTTCTTAACGAAACAGATGATAGGTACGTAAGCCTTAACTACGATTGTGGGCACTTTTATTTTGCTAATGAAGATCCCTTAAAGGCTATAAAAAAATATATGCCTAGAATTTCACATATTCACTTAAAAGATGTTAGAGATAATATTAAAATAAGAGTTGAAGAAGAAAATTTAAGTTTTCTAGAAGGAGTTAAATTAGGAGTTTTTACTGTACCCGGGGACGGAGACATTGAAAATATGGACGAAATACTTAGTTATATTAAAAATCAAAATTATAATGGTTGGGTTGTTGTTGAGGCAGAACAAGATTCTGCGGTGGCTAATCCTTTTGAATACGCAAAGATGGGATATGAATTTATAAATAAACATATGAATATATGATAAGACATATTGAACCTTTTGACAATAAAAACAAACCGATTGTTGATATAGACAACAAAATAGTACCTCTTGTATACTTCAATAGATTGTTTTTGAATAGCAGTGCGTCAACTACATATAATCTTGAAAATCATGAGACAATGATTGTTGTTGTAAAAGGCAAGGTATGCGTTGAGGTTGATGATGTAAAATTTTCAGAGGTTGGAAAAAGAGATTCTTTATGGACGGGAAAACCAGAGGGGGTTTACGCTGGAAAAAACTCTCATGTGAAAATCACTTCAATTTCAAATAATGAATCAGAAATTTATATCGCAGGAGGAAAAATTAATCGAAAATATTCCCCATTTTATGTTAATCAAAATGAAGTTCAGAAGGTACAATACGGAAGTGATGAAACTAAAACGCACAGAAAAATATATCATTTACTTGGTAAAAATGGGGAGGGTAGATCAGGTAGACTTTTAGTAAGTGAACTTTTCACAGTTGGAAAAGGTGGATGGTCAGGTTTTCCACCTCATAAGCACGATACGGACAGATTACCCATAGAAACAAAATTCGATGAAGTTTATCAATTTAGATTTAATCCAAAAAATGGTTTTGGAGCACAATTTTTAAATCCTAACGAAAAAAGTTTTGGACCAGTACATCACATTAAAGATGGAAGCACTATTCTCATTGACAAAGGCTACCACCCTTGCGTAGCAGCTCCAGGTTTTCAAATGTATTATTTTACAATTATCGTTGGAAAAACACAACGTTCTTTGATTCAGTATTTTCATCCAGATTACGAATATCAACTTGAAACCATACCAGGTATAAAAGATATGATCAAAAATTTCAAATAATAATTATGTCAAAAGTTAGAATTGGTTTAGCAGGGCTAGGAAGGTTGGGAATTGAATATGCTCAAAATATTCAATATAAATCACCTAATGCTAAATTAATTGCTGTTTGTAGCCTGGTAAAAGATGAGTTAGCATACGTAAAAGATAAGCTAGGAGTCGAAATGTGCTTTTCAAGTTTTGAGGAAATGGTTGAAAAATCCAACTTGGATGCAGTAGCTATTCTAACTCCAACGAAATATCACGCTCAACAGATTATATTTTCGTTAAAAAATGGACTACATGTGTTTAGTGAGAAACCGCTTGCTATTTCTATCGAAGATTGCTTAAAAGCTGAAAAAGAGGCAAAAAAACATCCTGATTTAATAAGTTGCGTTGGATTTGTAAGACGATACGACGAAAGCTACATGGATGCAAAAAAAACAATTGAAAACAATAAAATTGGTGACCCGTTTTTTGTTCGTTCTCAAACTGTAGATAAGGACACCTGGGCTCCATTTCAAGTAGACTATGTTAAATCTGGAGGCGGTATTTTTCATGATTTTAATGTACACGATGCAGATTTGGCAAGATGGTTTATCGGTAGTGAAGTTAAAAAAGTTTGGTCGTTGGGAGGAGCCTTTAGATTTAAAGAGTTTGGTGATCTAAATGATGCAGACAACACCTTTGCATTTTGTGAATTTGAAAATGGGAAGATGGCTCTGCTTGGTGCATCAAGAACATCATCATATGGACATGACACGTTTACTGAAATAATAGGAACATTCGGGAAATTAACAGTTGGGAACCCCCCTTTTAAGAACAGACTCCAAATATCAGATAAGAATGGATACAGGTATGAATGTAATGAAACATTCTACGACAGGTTTAAGGATGCTTTTCTTACACAGATTCACGATTTTATAAACTCAATTTTAAATAAAAAACAAAATCAATGTACTCTTTCTAATGCAAGAAAAGCTACAATGATCACTACTGCAATGACAGAATCTTTTAAGACAAAAAAAATTGTTGAATTAAAAGATTTAGAATGATTTATAAATATGATTACACTTATTTAAATGAGTTTTGATTTGTTATCATTTGGGAGATGTTCAATGGATCTTTATTCAAAACAGATAGGTTCAAATTTTTCTGATATTGATTCTTTTTCAGCTTACATTGGAGGATCTCCTACTAATATATCTGTTTGTTCTCAAAGATTAGGGTTAAAAACCGCACTATTATCAGCTGTAGGTGACGACTTAACAGGTAAGTTTATAATGGATAAATTAATTAAAGAAAATGTTAGCACATCTAATATGTTTGTTATTCCTAATACCAAAACAAACCTAGTTTTGTGCGGTATTATTCCGCCGGATCAATTTCCTCTCGTTTTTTATAGAGAAAAAGCACCAGAAAATAAAATAACAGTAGCTTTAATTGAAAAAATACATTTAGATGTATTTAAAGCGTTACTAATGAGTGGAACTGCACTATCGGAATCTCCTTGCAGAGATGCAGCGATTCATTTAAGTGAAAAGGCAAAACAAAAAAATATTCCTGTGATTTTGGATATTGATTTCCGATTAATTGCATGGAAGAACTTAGATGAATACTCTAAAGTAATTACAAATTATATCAAAATCACAGATATATTAATTGGAACAGAGGAGGAGATTTTGTCTGTTTATTTAAAGAGAAATGGAAAAGTAGAAATAAAAAACGATTCAATTACTCAGCCAAAATTAGTTGGGGATGTCAACAAGGCTATTGATAGTATTTTTAAAATGGGGACAAAACTGATAATCTTAAAAAAAGGTATGGATGGCTGCGTTATTTATGAGTCCAAAAAACAGCCTCAAAACGTTCCATCATACAAAGTAAATGCTATAAATGTTTTAGGAGCTGGGGATGCATTTGCGGCTGGTTTTATTTTTGGTTATCTTCATGGATGGTCAAACTATAAATCTTGTAGATTAGCAAATGCTTGTGGTGCATGGCTTGTAACAAAAAACGGATGTTGTAATGTTGCTCCTACTTTTGAAGAAATATCAGTTTTTATTAACTCTAATGGTGGATATTAATTTTTAAAAAATGACAAAAAAACTAACGGTTGCTCAAGCTTTAATTCTATTCCTAAAAAATCAATATGTTGTCCGAGACGGTATTGAAAACTCATTTTTTGCTGGTTGTTTCGGCATTTTTGGCCATGGAAACGTGGTTGGACTTGGAGAAGCTCTTAAAGAAAATAAGGATTTTAAATATTATCAAACCCGAAATGAGCAAGCAATGGTTCATGCAGCCGCAGCATTTTCAAAAATGAAAAATAGACTGCAGACCTTCGCATGTACTACATCTATTGGGCCTGGAGCAACCAATATGATAACTGCTGCGGCTTCTGCTACAATAAATAGAATTCCTGTACTCCTTTTACCAGGAGACTATTTTTCAAAAAGGACTGCCTCACCTCTACTCCAGCAAACAGAATATGCTTTTACCCAAGATATGTCTGCAAATGACTGTTTCAAACCCGTTTCAAAATATTGGGATAGAATAAATAGACCAGAGCAGTTAACGTCAGCTTTATTAGAATCTATGAGGGTACTTACCTCTCCTGCTGAAACTGGAGTTGTAACATTAGCATTACCTCACGATGTCCAAGCCGAGGCTTTCGATTACCCGTCTGAATTGTTTGAAAAAAGATGTTGGCAAATTCAAAGAAATTTACCAGATGATACACTTATTGAAAAAACAGTGGACAAAATTAAAAAAGCATCTAAACCTATGATTATCGCTGGTGGTGGAGCAATATATTCTGGGGCTGAAAATGTAATAAAAGAGTTTTCTGAAAAACATGGAATACCCGTTACAGAAACTTTTGCGGGAAAAGGAACCCTTCATTACTCAAACCCGTTCAATTTAGGCGGAATTGGGGCAACAGGTACTAAGGGTGCTAACGAAATAGCCAAAAATTCAGATCTTGTTATTGGTATTGGAACCCGATATGGAGATTTTACAACTGCATCAAAGTCTGTATGGCAAAACAAAAATGTAGATTTTATAAACATTAATGTTGCTGAGTTTGATGCTTTTAAAAATAGTGCTATTCCACTACAGGGTGATGCGAGAGAAACACTTAAAATAATCAGTAAGAAATTGAAAAATCATTCCACAGACGAAGGGTATATTGAAAAAATAAAAGTTTTAAATAAAGAGTGGAATGATATTGTATCAAAAATTTATCATACTGAAGATCCAAAAAGACCTGTACAGTCGGAATTACTTGGTGCCGTAAATGAATTTATGGATGAAAATGATGTTGTTCTTTGTGCAGCAGGAAGTGCACCTGGAGATTTACACAAACTTTGGAGAACAAAAAACTCCAAAGGTTTTCATTTAGAGTATGGTAATTCTTGTATGGGATACGAGATTCCTGGTGGACTTGGAGTGAAAATGGCTGACCCTAGTAGAGAAGTTTATGTGATATGCGGTGATGCTAGCTATTTAATGCTTCCTTCCGATATAATAACTTCAATTCAAGAAGGCTACAAAATTACCATAATTCTTATAAATAACGAAGGTTATGCAAGTATTGGTGGGCTTTCACAATCAGTAGGTGGAGAAGGTTTTGGTACACATTTCAAGTATAGAAATAAAAAAACAGGTGAATTAGATGGTGATTTTCTACCAGTTGATTTAGCTAAAAATGCAGAGAGTTTAGGTGCTACAGTTATTAAAACAGAGGGCATAGATGAGTTTAATAAAGCACTCGTTGAAGCAAAGAAAAATGATAAAACAACTGTTATTTATGTTGAAACCATAAGAGACAGAAAGCTATCTGGATATGCTTATGCTTGGTGGGAAGTCCCTGTTCCAGAGATCTCAAATTCTAGGGAAGTCAGAAAAGCCAGAGCAAACTATGAGAAAAACAAAAAAAATCAAAAACCATATATAAGGCCTCGATAAATTTAAGATTATGTTTACTTCGTTAACCTTTATTGGATTTATTTCTTTTGTAGCTATTTATACATATCTAAGGTTAAGAAAAGAAAAATTAGATTCATCGGAAGGGTACTTTCTTGGGGGAAGAAGCTTAACTGGTGTTGTGATTGCTGGATCAATGCTCCTTACAAATATTTCTACTGAACATTTAATTGGTATGAATGGGTCTTCTTACATAAACGGACTTATAATTATTGCATGGGAAGTGACTTCAGCAATTGCTCTTGTTGTTGCTGCTATTTATTTCGTACCAAGATATTTAAAAATGGGGCTAACAACTATCCCTGAGTTTTTAGAAAAGCGTTTTGATAGAACAACCCGCTTGATAGTTGCATTTTTTTTAATTGTCTCTTTTGTAATCACCCTTTTGCCAATTGTTTTATATACTGGTGCAATCAACTTAGAAAGTATTTTTAATGTTTCTGAGATATTGGGTGTATCTCAAAATGAAGGTTTGTGGATAACTGTTGTAATTATCGGTGTTATAGGATCCATTTACGCAATTTTTGGTGGTCTAAAAGCAGTTGCTATTTCTGATACAATTAATGGATATGGATTATTAATTGGCGGATTAGCTATCCCTATACTAGCACTAATAGCAATTGGTGAAAACAGTTTTTTAGATGGATTTGAAAAGGTTTATGACAATAGTCCAGAAAAATTTAATGTAATCGGAGGGAAAAAATCTGTTTTACCTTTTGAAGTACTTTTTACAGGTCTAATTATTAATCAATTATATTTTTGGGCCATGAATCAAACCATTATTCAAAGGGCACTTGGTGCTAAAAATTTAATTGAAGCTCAAAAAGGTCTACTCTATACCGGAGGACTAAAAATATTAGTGCCGCTTATAATTGCATTCCCAGGGATAATCGGATTTTATTATTTTGGTGATTCTTTTTATGAAAACCAAGATATGATATATCCTGAATTGATTAAAAAAGTACTTCCTCCTGCCCTTGTTGGAATTTTTGCTGCAATCATAATGGGTGCTGTACTTAGCACATTCAACAGTGTCTTAAATAGTGCTGCGACAATATTTAGTATGGATATATATAAGGGCTATTTTTATAAAAATGCTAGTGAAAAGCAACTTGTTAAAGTAGGTAAATATTTATCGGCACTATTAGCAATTTTTGCAATATTTGTTGCTCCTATGGTCGCAAATGCTCCAGAGGGACTTTACCAACTTTTACAACAATTAAATGGTATCTATTTTATACCCGTTGCATCAATTTTAATTGCAGGTTTTTTTATAAAGCAAATATCAGCACTTGGAGCAAAAGTTTCGCTAGTTGTTGGTCTAAGCTTTTATATATTGATGACATTTATTTTAAAAACAGACATTCATTTTGTTCACATATGGGGTATTGAATTTTTATTAAATATTGGGATAATGCTTCTGATCTCAAGATTCTATCCATATAGTGGATCATTTAGTTTTAATACTTTAAGAATTGATGACATGAAACAATGGAAGTATACTAAAGTAATGTCGTACTCTTTGTGTATTGTAACAGTATTAATCTATATTATACTTGGAAATTCTTAAGTCTAGTACTCAGATTGAAAAGACGAAGCAGGTAGTCCCTCTTTATTAAAAAGAGTCGCTTCAACCCAATTTTTCCATGCATACCTAATATGTTTGGGTCTTTTTATTTTTTTAGAATACACCCTTACTTTGTTACCTACAACTCTGGCTGTAGCTTTGTAAAATTTTTTATTTCTACCCGCTATTTCAAAATTTTTAAGTTTTCCTCTAGATGTCAAGCCTGAACCCACACTCTTAAAAGATATTTCAATATAATCATCTACTTTTCTATGATTTTCATATAATGGACCAGAAGAAACAATATTATAATTGTAATCTTTATCTAAGGCAAGTAATGCCAATCTTTTTCCTACATCCTGCTTGTTACCTGGATGGCCATTGTCCTTTTCACCAATGTCCAGCAAGATAGCCATCCCAGTTTTTTCAACTTTTTTAAGTGTTTTCCTTTGGGCATCTCTTATAATTTGAGAATATTGACCATCTGGATACTCAAGTGGTGTAATTTGAGCATAATAAAATGGAAATTGATATCCCCAATAACCTCTCCAATCTTTTATCATTGAAGTAAGTAAATCTTGATAGTAATCAGGTTTCCATACGTTTGCTTCACCTTGATACCAAATAACACCTTTTATTGTAAAGGGTATAACAGGATAAATCATATTTTCAAACATAGTTGAATATCCATTTGTTGAGTTAATTTCATAACCATCCAAAAAATTATCATTGATTTTTGAATATGTGGAAATTAGTTCTTCGGGTTTAAGATCGTGGATTACAGCATAAGTTCCATTGGTTATAAACGCTTGGTTTACAATCTTTAATTTTTCATATGAAATTTCTTTAGTTCCGATTGTATTTTTTAGGGTAATTGGACTATTTAAACCACCGTCGCCTGTAAGATCTGTAATTCTTATTGCAATAATATTTTTACCTTTTTTTAAAATTTGATTTGGTATTTTGTAATTTCTCTCATCAATAAAAGAATAGCTATTTCCAATTAAATTGCCATTCACATAAGTTTGATCAACTTGACTAATACCCTTTTTAATTACAAGAGAATAATCATCATCTATGTTTTCAATATCAAAATATGTCCTTATCCAAAATACTCCCTTAGTTAAAAGTGGTTCATCAGAATTAAATGCATTTTTAAAACTACCTTCCCTAAACTTATTATTATACTTAGTATCCCAACTGGCCCAATTGGAATCATCAAAATCAACTTTATTAAAGTCTGTGTCGTTAAGATTTAAATTTCTCCATTTATCTTTATAGAGGTTCCAGACATCCAGCTGACCACTCCAAATGTGGTAGGGTTTTGGTAATTTTACAACTTTATATCCAAATCTATCCTCATTAATTTTGGTAATAGAGTCGTTATACTTTAATTTTTCAGCAATCACATCTTTTACCTCTTCTGCTTTTGGCAGTTTTTCCTTTATAAAACTTAATTTTTTTAATGTCTTGTTGCTCATCCATGACTGTATACGAGTGCCTCCCCAACTTGAGGAAATAATACCAACTGGAATTTTAAGTTCACTATGTATTTTTCTGGCAAAAAAATAAGCAACCGCACTAAACCGTTCAATATTTTTTGGGTTAACTAACTTCCAACTTTCTTTTTTTATTCTCTCACCTGTTAGATCTTCATAGATTGAAAAAAACCTTATTTTTTTAAAGTTTGCATTTTTAATTTCTTCTGTTTGATTTTCAATACATTCTTTAATTTCACAACCTACTGCCTTCATCATCATTTCCATATTAGATTGGCCCGAAGCTAGCCAAACCTCCCCAATTAAAACATCTTTGTATATAATAGAAGTCTTGGAATCATTAATCTTAACTTCATAGGGACCTCCGGCTTTAGGAGTTGACAATTTTAGTTCCCAATTACCTTGTTCGTTCGATTTGATATTAGATGTTTCACCCCAACTTCCTATGATTTGAATATTATCATTAGGTGCTGATTTACCCCAAAAAGAGACCAGAGTTTTTTGCTGTAAAACCATGTGATCTGAAAACAAGGATGGTAAGGCTAGTAAATCTTTATTTGAATCACAGGAAATAATAAATAAAAAAAGTAAAAAGCAGATTCTATTTATAAAATGCAATTGAATTAAAATTAATTGAAATTAATTGAACTAAATGATGATGCAGGTAGCCCCTCTTTATTAAATAGTGTTCCAACTGTCCAGTTTTTCCAACCGTATCTTACATTTATAGGTCTTTTTACATCCTTAGAATAAAGTCGAATTCTATTGTCTATAATTTTTGCAGTAGCTGGATAAAATCGATTATCCTTCCCAGCTATTTCAAAACCATTTTCACCTCCTACAAAATCAAGTCCAGATCCTACAATATCAAAGTCTACATAAAGATAAATACCCTTAGCTTGATGACTTTTATATTTTGGGCCAGAGGATACATAGTTAAAACCATACTGTTTGTCAAGAGCTAAAAGAGCAAGTCTTTTACCTACATCTTGTTTGTTGTGAGGGTGAATGTCATCCTCCTCCCCTATGTCCATTAAAACAGCCATACCGGTGTTTTCGGTTGACTCTAAGGTCTTTCGCTGTGCTTCTCGAACTCCAATATTTCCTGGTTCTGGAAATGGAGCAATTTGAACATAATAAAATGGGAAATCATAACCCCAGGTTTCTCGCCAATCTTCAATCATAGCTGAAAATAGGGTTTGGTATTCATTATAATTGGAAACATTTGATTCGCCTTGATACCAGATAGTCCCTTTAATAGTGTATGGAATTACATTTGATAATATATTACGATATAATCTTGAATAAGCATTTGGAGAATTGACATCTTTAGCAATTAAAATCTTATTTTCCAAAGAATCAGAGATATTAAGTAATTCATTCAAATTCAGGTCATGAACCATAAAAGAACTCAATGCATTTACGAATGCATGATGTTTGAATCTAAAGCTACTATAAGGGATATTAATTATTTCTGACGAATTTTTTAGTAATACTGGACCATTAAAACCACCAATTCCCCTTAAATCAGTGATTCTTATTGCAATAGAATTGCTGCCTTTATTAATTATTTCTTTTGATACTATGTAATTTCTTTCTTTGTTGTAGCTAAAAGTATTTCCAATAAGGTTGCCATTAAAATAAGTTTGATCTGAATCATCAATTCCATCTTTAAAAACTAACGTGTAATCCTCGTCATTATTATCAATAGTAACACTTGTTCTAAACCAGATAACACCATCTGACAATAGTTTTTTTTCATAATCAAATACTGTTTCAAAACCTCCTTTGCGCAAATCATCATAGGGGTCAGGACGATTAGCTATCCAACTTGGCCAAGAAGAATCGTCAAAATTTTCTTTAGAAAAATTTATGTCAGCTAAATTTAAATTTTCCCATCCACTTTTAATGTTTTTCCAATGAATAGAATCTTCAGACCATTCTGGTATTTCAAAAATTTTAAAACCTAATAAATCAGCATTAACGTTTGATATGGAATCATTATATCTTTCAATTCCATTTTCGTATTCATTGTATGACATGTCAATACCTGATAAGAGTTCTAGGTTTTCAGAATAAATTTGTTTAAGCTTATTTGGACTTGTCCATGCCTCAACCCTAGTACCTCCCCAAGATGATCCAATTATTCCAATCGGAACCTTTAATTTTTTGTGTAATTCTCTAGCAAAAAAGTAACCAGTTGCACTAAAACTTTCTTTACTGTTTATTCCTTCTCTTTCTTTGGCATATTCAGATTTCACTTTTCTCCAACTTTGATTTTTTACAACTTCCATACTTAAATCCATAGGGTTATTAAAAAATCTTATC
>CACJHA010000013.1 GCA_902593075.1 uncultured Bacteroidota bacterium | reverse complement strand
TTTTAATTTTTATATATATCCACCTAATGAATAAACTTGATAAAAAATTCAAATAAATGGAACTTCAAACATGGATTTGGCTTTTAGTTGGATTATCATTTGCTTTATACATAGCAATTGCAATATGGTCTAGAGCCGGAGATACTAAAGAATTTTATATAGCCGGAAGAGGTGTACCTCCAATAGCAAACGGTATGGCTACTGCAGCTGATTGGATGTCAGCTGCCTCCTTTATTTCTATGGCAGGAATAATTTCATTTATAGGCTATGATGGTTCAGTTTATCTTATGGGGTGGACAGGTGGATATGTTTTATTAGCATTACTCTTAGCTCCCTATTTAAGGAAATTTGGAAAGTTTACTGTACCTGACTTTATTGGAGAAAGGTACTATTCATCAACTGCAAGATTGGTCGCTGTTTTTTGTGCTTTAATAGTATCTTTCACCTACGTGGCTGGTCAAATGAGAGGTGTAGGGGTTGTCTTTTCAAGATATCTTGAGGTTGATATTAACACTGGTGTCTTTATAGGAATGGCTATAGTTTTATTTTATGCAGTTTTAGGGGGAATGAAAGGAATTACCTATACCCAAGTCGCTCAATATTGTGTTTTAATTTTCGCTTTTCTGATCCCAGCAATTTTCATATCATTTCTTAGTACAGGCTGGGTTATACCACAAATTGGATTCGGCTCTTCAGATCAAAATGGTATCTATCTTCTTGATAAATTAAATTCGTTACATAAAGAGTTAGGTTTTAGTAATTATACGAGTGGAACTAAGTCAATGTTGGATATGCTTCTAATCACACTTGCCTTAATGGTAGGGACCGCTGGTTTGCCTCACGTAATTGTTCGCTTTTTTACAGTAAAAAAAGTAAGTGATGCTAGAAAATCTGCTGGTTGGGCTCTTTTATTTATAGCTATATTATACACTACTGCACCAGCTATTGCTGTGTTTGCGAGAATAAACCTTATTGAAACAACAAACAACAAGACTTATTCTAATATGCCTACATGGTTTAAAAAATGGGAGGAAACTGGTCTTATAGAGTTTACAGATAAAAACAATGACCAAATAATTCAGTACAGTGCTGATAATACCAAAAATGAATTAATTATTGACAGAGACATTATGGTGCTGGCAAATCCAGAAATAGCTCAATTACCAAACTGGGTAATTGCGCTACTTGCTGCAGGTGCACTTGCAGCAGCATTATCAACTGCTGCTGGTCTATTGCTTGTTATTTCCTCATCAATTTCTCATGACTTAATTAAAGGAATCATATATCCTAAAGTAAATGAAAAACAAGAATTAGTCGCAGCTCGAATTTCTTCTTTTGTTGCTGTAATGCTCGCTGGGTATTTTGGTATTAACCCACCTGGTTTCGTTGCAGCTACTGTTGCACTTGCATTTGGACTTGCCGCTGCATCTTTTTTCCCAGCGATTGTAATGGGAATATTTAGTTTAAAAATGAACAAAGAAGGTGCTGTTTGTGGAATGATAGCTGGTATGTCTTTGATGCTTGTTTATATGTTAAAATTCAAATTTGGATGGTTTGGTGGAGGAAGTTCATCTCAATGGTGGTTCGGAATCTCACCAGAAGGGTTTGGAAGTATAGCAATGTTATTTAATTTTTTAATTTCAATACTAGTTTCAAAATTCACAAAAAAAGTTCCAGAAGAAGTTCAAAAATTAGTTCTAGAAATAAGAAAACCTTAATGGGTTATAAGATTAAGATATTTAAAAAAAACTATTATCTTAAAAAAAAAATTAATTTTAAAAATTTATGTTTAAAAAAGTATTAAAATTTGATTTTTCAAACTTCAGAGGAGACTTTTTTGGTGGTATAACTGCTGGAATAGTTGCTCTCCCACTTGCACTAGCGTTTGGTTTAAGTTCTGGATTAGGTCCTAGTGCTGGTTTGTACGGTGCAATTTTTATCAGTTTTTTTGCAGCTTTTTTTGGAGGTACCCCAACACAAATATCCGGACCTACCGCTCCAATGACTGCAGTAAGTATGGTTTTTATTGCAGATATTTTATCCAATTTTGATGGTTCTATTAGCAAATCTTTACCTATAATCCTTGCTGTATTTCTATTATCAGGTCTTTTACAAATTGTTTTGGGTATTGTTGGTTTAGGTAAGTATATTAGATATATTCCCTATCCTGTTGTTTCTGGGTTTATGACAGCCATAGGAGTAATTATTTTAGTCACTCAAATTGCACCAACAGTAGGTTACTATGTAAAAGAGGATAAAGAGTTTGTTGGAAATTTCAAAGAAATGGCAAAAAGTAATCTTCTTCAAAAGACACTAAATGACGAAATAACTGATCAGACGTTGGTTTTAGATGATTTTGAGTCTGCAATTGAAAATTCAAATAATATAACACAGGATGATATTATGACGGAGGCAAAAACATTAGCTAGTAAGGAAGCTTCTGGGGTTTTGGGAACTTTCAATGTTTTGCCAAGAATACTAAAAAATATAGACATAACCGAACTCTTACTGGCTCTTTTTACAATTGCTATCATTTATGGATTTAAAAGAATTACCACTGTTGTCCCTAGTACTCTTGTGGCTTTATTTGTGGTTTCTGGATTTGCTTATGGATTTGGTATAAGTTATAGGCCAATATCTGCCATACCTTCAGGACTTCCCGAAATTCAATATGGTGTTTTTAAGGTCCTTGATATTACTTTAGTTGCAAAATATATTTTTACTGCTATTACTCTTGCGCTACTTGGGGCAATTGATTCACTTCTAACCTCTATTGTAGCTGATAATATGACCAAAACAATTCATGAACCCAATAAAGAGCTAATTGGTCAAGGAATTGGAAATTCAATTGGAGCTCTTTTTGGAGGTATTCCTGGGGCTGGAGCAACAATAAGAACAGTAGTAAATATAAATTCAGGAGGTAAAACTAGACTATCTGGAATGATCGCTGGACTTTTACTTCTTTTTATTCTTTTGGCCGTAGGTCCTATTGCTTCGAAGATTCCTGCCGCGGTACTTGCTGGTATTTTAATAACTGTGGGGATAGGTGTTATGGATTATAAAGGTTTAAAAGCTATTCCGTATATGCCAAGACCAGAGGTTTTTATTTTATTGGTAGTACTAATATTATCATCCATTTGGAATTTAGTCTATGCTGTTGGAATAGGTTTAATAATTGCTTCTTTGATTTTTATGAAAAAAGTCGGGGATTTAGCTAGTGAAAGTTTCAATGTTTTTGCTATTGATAAAAAGAATGAAGAGGTATTTATAAAAGATATTGAAGGGCCCCTTTTCTTTGGAAGTAGCTCCAAGTTTAATGAAACAGCCAAACAAATTCCTTTAACAGTATCAACACTAGTTATTAGACTCAACAAAGTGCCTTACATAGATCAGTCTGGATTATACGCTTTGGAATCTTTAATTACTGATTTAGTTTCAAAAGATAAGAAGGTATTGCTTGTTGGACTTAATGACCAGCCAAAGAGCCTCATGGAAAAGGTTAACATAATTCCTAATTTGATTCCAGAAGACCAAATATTTGCTGATTTTAAATCTTCTGTACATTCAATAAAAAAAATATAAAAGACAAATTTAGAATTGAAAATTTGAGTCAATATAATTTTTAGCAATATTGAATACTTCGAATTGTGATTTTTTTGAAGTATCAATTTCAAATGCATCCTCGGCTTTTTTAAGAGGTGCTATCTTCCTCTCAGAATCTATTTTATCTCTCTTAATTAGATTGTCTTCTACTTTCTTAGTATCAAATGAGATATTGCTTTCCTTTATTTGTTTGTTTCTCCTTTTAGTTCTGATATCCAGTTCTGCACTAAGGAAAAATTTTACCTTAGCATCAGGAAATACAACAGTCCCAATATCTCTTCCTTCAACAACAATTGATTTTTGTAGTGCAAGATTTTTTTGCTGTCTAAATAAAAAGTTTCTAACTGACTCTAATTTTGCTACAGTACTAACAATATCGGATATCTCAAAACTATACATCTTTTCACCAAAAATTTTTCCATCAAATGACAAGGACTTATTACCGTTTTTATCAATAACCCAGTCAAAATTTAAATTATTAAGTTTATTTATTAATTTAGATTCTTTGATTTTATCTTTTATTATACAATCATTATTTAATGCAAAATAGCTAATGATTCTGTACATTAATCCAGAGTTTAAATAATAAAAATTGTAATGTTCAGCAAGTTTACTTGCAAGTGTACTTTTACCTGTTGATGAAAATCCATCAACTGAAATTATATTTCCGAGCATAGATAATAAAATCTTTTCATTTTAAATTTAAATCATAAAATAAAAAATCACCATAAATCAACGTATTAAATATTTTTAGGTTTTGATACAATCTCATCTGTAATGGATAATTTAATTACATCTTTCATTTCGCTAACGTAATGGAAATTTAAATTGTGTAGATAATTCTTAGAGATTAATTCAACATCCTTTTTATTTTCTTCACTAAGTATAATCTCTTTAATCTTGGATCTTTTGGCAGCCAAAATTTTTTCTTTTATTCCGCCAACAGGAAGCACCTTCCCCCTCAAGGTAATCTCACCTGTCATGGATAAGTACTTTTTTACTTTTTTTTGACTGAAAAGAGAAACAAGAGAAGTCAACATTGTTATTCCTGCACTTGGACCATCTTTTGGTGTAGCACCTTCAGGAATATGGATATGAACATTGTATTTATCAAATTGTATTTTATTTAAATCAAATAAATCTGCATTTGATTTTATATACTCAAGAGCAATGGTTGCTGATTCCTTCATTATTTTCCCAAGATTGCCAGTGATTGAAAGTTGACCTTTGCCAGGTGATAAGGCCGATTCAATAAATAGGATTTCTCCACCCGCAGAAGTCCACGCAAGACCCACTACAACCCCTGCTTTATTATTATTTTTGAAAACCTCTCTATTAATTAATTGAGGACCCAAAATTTCTTTAATTTCTTCTTTGGATGGATTCAACGAATATTTTTCATCCATAGCAATTGATTTAGCAGCATATCGTATTGATTTGGCAATTTGCTTTTCTAAACCTCTTACACCTGATTCTCTAGTATACTTGTCAATTATGATTTCTACAATTGGTTTGGAAAGGATAAAATCTTTTTTGTTTAAACCATGTTCTTTTAATTGTTTAGGAACCAAATGTTTTTTTGCAATTATTGCTTTTTCCTCAAGAGTGTAACCACTTATATTAATAAATTCCATTCTGTCTCTAAGTGCTGGATTTATAGATAATATATTATTGGCAGTTGCTATAAACATAACCTTTGATAAATCATAACCCAACTCAAGGAAATTGTCATAAAAGTCACTATTTTGCTCTGGATCTAAAACTTCAAGAAGTGAAGAAGAGGGATCGCCTTGAGAACCAAATCCAACTTTATCAATTTCATCTAAAACAAATACAGGATTTGAAGTTCCAGCTTTTTTAAGATTTTGGATGATTCGACCAGGCATAGCTCCTATGTATGTTTTACGATGACCTCTAATCTCAGATTCATCTTTCAAGCCTCCAAGTGAAACCCGTACGTATTCTCTTCCAATTGCTTCTGCAATAGATTTTCCTAACGATGTTTTACCAACTCCAGGTGGGCCATGAAGACAAATAATTGGTGATTTCATGTCATTTCTTAACTTTAGAACAGCGAGATATTCTAGAATCCTTTTTTTTACCTCATCTAAACCAAAATGATCTCTATTTAAAACTTTTTCTGATCGTTTAAGGTCAAAGTTGTCGGTTGAAAAGTGATCCCATGGAAGATCAAGAAGTAAATCAATGTAGTTCCTTTGCACAGAAAATTCAGCAACTTGGGGATTCATTCTTTGAAGTTTAGAAATTTCTTTTTCAAATGTGTTTTGAACTTTATCACTCCATAGTTTTTTAGATGCTCTTTTTCTTAATTCTTCAACTTCCTCTTCTTGTGTGTGACCTCCAAGTTCCTCTTGAATGGTTTTCATCTGTTGGTGTAGATAGTATTCCCTTTGCTGTTGATCTAAGTCGTTCCTTACTCTAGATTGAATATCATTTTTTAATTCCAGCTTTTGATATTCTAAATTGATATATTTTAAACACAATAGAGCCCTTTCACTAATATTTTTTGAACTCAGAATTTTTTGTTTATCATTTACAGTTAGATTCATATTTGAAGAAACAAAATTTATCAAAAATGAATCACTTTGAATATTTTTAATTGCGAATGAAGCTTCACTTGGGATATTTTGATTTTCATTAATTATCTTAATTGCTGTTTCTTTTATGGATTCAACAGTTAATTTAAAT
The DNA here is from genome assembly GCA_902593075.1 of uncultured Bacteroidota bacterium. Taxonomy (GTDB): domain Bacteria; phylum Bacteroidota; class Bacteroidia; order Flavobacteriales; family Flavobacteriaceae; genus TMED96. Next base: position 28,955 of record CACJHA010000013.1, on the reverse strand, counting down.
TCAGACTCTTTCTTTTCCTTTTTATTTTCGATAATAGAACTAATTTTTACCTTGAGATAAGGGAGGTTAGAAATCAAATTATCAATCTTAAATCTTTTTTTGCCTTGAATTATAATTGTCGTACTCCCATCTGGCATTTTTAAAACTCTAAGGATTTGTGCCACCGTTCCCATTTCATAAAGATCATTAATTGAAGGATCTTCAACTTTCTTATCTTTTTGAGCCACAACACCAATTGGATTTTTGGATTTGTTTGCATCCTTAATTAGTTGAATGGATTTATCCCTTCCAACTGTTATAGGAATAACAACACCCGGGAATAAAACTGTATTTTTTATTGGAAGTAAAGGAACAACTTCAGGCAATTCCTCTTTTTCAAGTGCCTCCTCATCTTCCGATGTCATAAGAGGTATTAGTTCAGCATCAGAACCTAAGTTATCTAAAGAAAAGTCGTCAAGGGATGAAAAAATTGCTTTTGTCATAACAAGTACATGACATAGTGTCATTTTAAGATAACTAAATAGTACTGATTATTTATTTTTAAAGTATATTATAGTTTTCTTTTAAATATATTCAATATCTATGCCAGTTGTTTATTATTTTTAAATTTTCCTTTTTTGGTATTGATACTCAAAATTAAAAACCCTCCAAGTAAAAAAAATAACATAAAGAATATAACTGATAACCTCATGCTCCCAGTTATTTGATCTACCAATCCGAAAAGTGTCATACCAAAAACAACAGCTATTTTTTCAGTGACTCCATAAAAACTAAAGTAAGAGGCAGTATCTTTTGTGTTTGGTAAATATTTGGAATATGTAGCTCTAGAGGTTGATTGTAATCCTCCCATAACCATTCCTACTAAACCAGCAACTAAATAAAACTGAAAAGGTGTGTGTATGTAATAAGCATAAATACAAATAAGTCCCCAAAGGATATTAGCGACAAATAAAGTAGGTATATTGCCAAATTTTATGGATGCTCTTGCTGCAATTATTGCACCAAAAATGGCTATTACCTGTATAAGTAAGATACTAACAATTAGTCCTATTGTTTTTTCTTGATCTGAAGACCAAATGATTTCCTCCTCTCCAAAATAAGCAGCAACAAGCATAATTGTTTGAAGCGCCAGAGAATAAACAAAAAAAGCTGACAAAAAACGCTTTAAAGAAAAGTCCATTTTTATTAAATCGTATACACTTTTAAGCTCCCTATATCCATGAAAAACAATATTTTTTTTCCCAATAGTTTTCTTTTCTCCTTTAGGTAAGTAGAAAAATGAAATTTGACTAAATATTAACCACCATAATCCAACACATACAAATGATATTTTCATTGCATAGAACCTTGCTTCTTGAGGAGTTCCTGAAATACCATAAAAATCAGGTTGCATAATTAGTGATAAGTTGAATAAAAGCAGAATTACACTTCCAATATAGCCTAATGAGTAACCTCTAGCACTTGCTTTGTCTTGTTGCTCAGGATAAGCCACATCAGGGAGGTAAGAATTATAGAAAATTAGACTGGCCCAAAATCCAATTAATGCTAAAAAATAAAGAAAAAGTCCAGTATAAATGTTCTCAAGATTAAACCAAAACAATCCAATACAAGAAAAAGAGCCTAGATAAACAAAAAATTGCATAAAGCGTTTTTTATTTCCTAAAAAATCAGCAATACCAGCTAAAATTGGTGAAATAAACGAAATTATTACAAACGCAAAGGCTGTCAAAAAACTTATCATGGCCGTGTTTTTAATTTGGTAGCCCATAAAAAATATTATGTTATTTTCTGCAAATAAAGCTGCGTAATAAAGAGGAAAAATTGCAGTAGTTATAACCAGAGAATAGACTGAATTAGCCCAATCATAAAAAGCCCAAGCATTAATAAGTTTTTTACTACCTTTCTTAGGTTTTATCTTTGAAAGCATATTTTTTAAAAGTACGAAGTTTTTTTATTATGATAGCTTTAAATTATGATATGTAAATATCTTTCGATGTGTTCAATATTCATTTTAGATAACAATAAAGTAAATTTGAGTGTGAAAATATTAAATTTAATTGTAATTATAATTCCCTTCTTTCTATCCTGCCAAGAGACAAAAGAAATTAAAAAATATAACGTTTCTATGTCAGATTCTGAGTGGAAAAATGTTTTGCCCCAGCTATCTTATAATGTTTTAAGAAAATCTTATACTGAGCCTGCCTTTTCAAGCAGTCTTAACTTTAACAAAAAATCTGGTTACTATGCCTGTATGGGATGCAAAAAGCCTCTGTACAGCTCAGAAAACAAATATGACTCTGGTTCTGGATGGCCTTCTTTTGACAGAGAAATTAGAAATAACGTTGAATATGATGTAGATTATAAAATTGGATATCCAAGAACCGAGCTAAAATGTTCAAATTGTGGTGGTCATTTAGGTCATATGTTTAATGACGGTCCAAGAGAAACCACAAGGAAAAGGCATTGTATTAACGGAGCAGCATTAATTTTTATAGAAAAATAATTGAATTTTAGAAAAGAAAATAAAACTGAAGAATATTGGGAAAGAAAACTCTCGAAAAAAGAATATGATATTTTAAGAGGGGGTGGTACAGAGTTTCCTTATACAGGAAAATATAATAATCATTTTGAAGATGGAGTTTATGTTTGCAAAGGTTGCGGTAAACCTTTGTATAAATCAAAGTCTAAATTTGATAGTGGATGTGGGTGGCCTTCATTTGATGAGTGTATTAAAAATTCAATAGAATACAAAAAGGACAATAAAATCGGGGTGTTGAGAATTGAAATTTTATGCTCAAACTGTGGAGGACATCAAGGACACGTATTTAAGGACGGTCCAACTAAAACAAAACAAAGATATTGTGTAAACTCTGCTAGTATAGATTTTATTCCAAAAAAATAAGTAAACGATTTCGTAAATTTGAAAAAAAAACATAATGGAAACCTATGATGTAATTATAATTGGAAGTGGTCCGGGCGGTTATGTTTCTGCTATTAGGGCATCACAGCTTGGATTAAAAACCGCAATCATTGAAAAGGAAAGTTTGGGAGGAATATGTTTGAACTGGGGATGTATTCCAACGAAAGCACTTTTGAAATCTGCTCAAGTATTTGAATACATAAAACATGCAAAAGATTACGGAATAAATGTTAAAAATTACGAAAAAGATTTTGATGCTGTTATTAATAGAAGTCGAGACGTTGCTCAAAATATGAACAAAGGAGTTGATTTTCTTATGAAAAAAAACAAAATAGATGTTTACATAGGAGAAGGATTAATTGGAAAAAGTAAGAAAGTAAAAATTATTAACAGTAGCGAAGAGAAAGAAATTGAGGGTAAACATATAATAATTGCTACTGGTGCTCGATCTAGGGAAATAAAATCAATTCCTATAGATGGAGAAAAAATAATCGGTTATCGTGAAGCTATGACGTTAAAAAAACAACCTAAAAAATTATGTATAATAGGTTCTGGAGCAATAGGAATCGAATTTGCCTACTTTTACAATTCAATGGGAACTGATGTTACACTAATTGAATTTCAAGATAGAATAGCCCCATTAGAAGATGAAGACATATCTTCTCAGCTTGAAAAATCATTCAAAAAAATGGGAATTAATATAATGACAAACTCAGAGGTAATTGGAATAGATAATTCAGGTAAAAGTCCAATTTTAAATATAAAAAATGGAGAAAAGAAAGTCAAATTAGATTCAGAAATAGTACTATCTGCAATTGGTGTTAAAAGTAATATTGAAAATTTAGGTTTGGAAGAAGTGGGAGTCGCGATAGATAATGATAAAATTTTGGTAAATGACTTTTATGAAACAAATATTCCTGGTTATTATGCGATTGGAGACATTACAAAAGGACAAGCCCTTGCTCATGTTGCCTCTGCAGAGGGAATCCTATGTGTTGAAAAAATTTCTGGTATTCAAGTTGAACCTATCAATTACAATAACATTCCTGGTTGTACCTACTGTCATCCTGAAGTTGCTTCGGTTGGGTATACAGAAAAGCAGGCAACTGAAAAAGGTTTTGATATAAAAGTTGGGAAATTTCCCTTTTCTGCTTCTGGTAAGGCAAAAGCCAGTGGTTCTTCTGATGGATTCGTGAAAGTAATATTCGATGCAAAATATGGTGAATGGCTTGGATGTCATATGATTGGTAGTGGTGTAACGGAGATGATTGCAGAGGCTGTTATAGGAAGAAAATTAGAAACAACAGGACATGAAATTCTTAAATCAGTCCACCCACACCCAACAATGAGTGAAGCGATAATGGAAGCTGTTGCTAATGCCTATGATGAAACAATTCATTTATAGTTATTCAAGAACAAAACTAGTTACAGCTAAATAATAAGAATCTAGTCCGAAACCAGTTATAAGACCTTTTGCATGTGGCGTAATAAAGGAATTGTGTCTAAAATCTTCTCTAGAGAAAGTATTTGAAATATGTACTTCAATAACTTTCGTTTTTATAGCTTTAACGGCATCACCTATTCCAACTGATGTATGAGTATATGCTGCTGCATTTAAAATTATACCGTCTGATTCAAAACCTATATGATGTAACCTATCAATTATTTCACCTTCAATATTAGATTGAAAATAGTCAAAATTAATTTTTGGAAATTTGTCTTTTAAAGTTTTTAGATAATCCTCGAAATTAGAAAAACCATAAATATCTGGTTCCCTAACTCCTAAGAGATTTAAATTTGGTCCATTTATTATACTAATATTCATGAAACAAAATTACCTAAAATGATTCATAAATTATATTTTTAATAACTAAATACTTTTTAATGAAATGTTTGCTAAAAAAGTCCTTTTAATATTTTTATTGTTTACATGCAACAAAATACAAGCTCAAAATAATTCATCTAGTTTAGTAATTTTAGGCATTGCTCAAGATGGAGGTTCACCACAAATAGGATGTGATAAATCTTGTTGCAAAACACTGTGGGATAAAAATCTCTTTGAAAGTGTGACTTCAGTTGGATTGATTGATAATATTGAAAATAGATTTTTTTTGATTGATGCTTCTCCAGACATTACAAAGCAATATCAGATGCTAAATTCTTTAGCTTCAAATGCAACCTTGGGAGGAATTGCTCTTACTCATGCTCATATTGGACATTACTCTGGTCTTTTATTTTTGGGGAAAGAATCTTTAGGAGCGAAAAAAATTAATGTTTACAGCATGCCTAAAATGTCGTTTTTTTTAAAAAATAATGGACCTTGGTCGCAATTAATTCAAGAAAAAAATATTATAATAAATGAATTGAAAAATGATTCTATACAGAATTTAAGTAAATATATATCCATAAAGCCAATACTTGTACCTCATAGAGATGAATTTTCAGAAACAGTGGGTTATTTAATTAAAGGTGAAGTTAAATCGGCTTTATTCCTTCCAGATATTGATAAATGGGAAAAATGGAATAAAAAAATAGAAGATTTCATAAGGAATGTGGATTATGCATTTATTGATGGAACTTTTTATAATAGTAAAGAAATACCACACAGAAATATGAATGAAATTCCACATCCATTTGTGGTTGAAACTCTTGAAAGATTTAAAAATCTCAAGAAAAAAGACAAGAAAAAAGTTTATTTTATTCATTTAAATCACACGAATCCTTTACTTAAACCAAATAATAAAATAACTAAAGAAATAATTAAAAGAGGATATAATATAGCAAGAACTGGAATGAAATTTGATTTATGAGGGCTTGGGAAAACTTATTGAAAGACTATCTGATTTATTTAAAAATTGAGAGAGGTCTTTCTGAAAACTCTATTAAAAGTTATTCATATGATATTAAAAACCTCTTAAGGTATATAAACAAATACAACAGTAAACTGAGCTTGAAACAATGTGATAAACAATTTATACAGGAATTTATATACAAAATATCAAAAAATATTAATTCAAGATCACAGGCAAGACTTTTGTCATCTCTAAAAAGTTTTTTTAATTATTTAGTATTTGAGGGGTATAACAAATCATCACCAATGGAGTTAATTGAATCACCAAAAATCGTCACAAAACTGCCAGATGTATTATCAATTGAGGAAATTAAACTATTGATAAAGAATTCTGAATTAAATAAAGATCATGGTATTAGAAATTCAGCTATTTTAGAAACTCTCTATGGAAGCGGATTAAGAGTAAGTGAGTTAATTAATTTAAAACTTTCAGATATTCATTATGATGATAAACTGCTTTTAATACAAGGTAAAGGCAATAAGCAAAGGTTAGTCCCTTTAGGTTCAATATGTGAATCAAAAATTATCAACTATGTTGATAATTTTAGAATTTTAAAAAAAATTAGAAAAAACTCAAATGACATAGTTTTTTTGAATAGAAATGGGAATAAACTTACTAGGGCAATGATTTTTAATATAGTTAAAGAAGCCCAATGGAAATCAAACATAAAAAAAACAGTTAGCCCACATACTTTCAGACATTCATTTGCCACTCATTTACTGGAAAATGGTGCCGATTTGAGATCAATACAAATTATGATGGGACACGAAAATATAACCACAACAGAAGTTTATACTCACTTAGATACTAAACATCTGTTTAAAACTCTAAATAAATTTCACCCTAGAAAATAAATTATTGGTTTACCACCATACGAAAACCTTTTCCATGAATATTTAGAATTTCTACCCTATCATCTTTTTTTAAATATTTTCTAAGCTTGGCAATGTAAACATCCATTGATCTTGATGTAAAATAGTTATCATCTCTCCATATTTTACTCAGAGCTTGGTCTCTTGGGAGAAGGTCATTAATATGAATAGCTAAAAGTCTAAGAAGTTGATTTTCCTTTGGAGACAATTTTATTGGATTTTGATCTAAGTAACTTAACAATCTAAGTTTTGTGTTAAGATTAAAATTACCAATTTTAAATTGTGTTTCTACTGTATCGGCAACTTCTTTTATCATTCTTCTTCCTAAAATAGACTTAATTTTAGCAAGTAAAACCTCAGAATCAAATGGCTTCGTTAAATAATCATCTGCTCCCAATTTAAAACCTTTTAAAACATCCTCTTTAAGAGTTTTCGCGGTCAAGAAAATTAGTGGAACTAAGTCATCAATTTCTCTAATCTCTTTAGCAAGTGTAAAACCATCTTTGTAGGGCATCATAACGTCAAGGAGACACAATGAAAATTTTTCTTTTTTAAATTTTTCAAAACCTTCAATTCCATTCTTCGCTAAACTAACTTGGTAACCATTTATTTTTAGGTATTCTTTTAATATGCTTCCAAAATTAGGATCATCTTCAACTAATAAAATATTTTTCTTGTTCGTACTCATTATTATAAATTAAATAAATAAAGGAAATTGAATTTTAAATTTAGTTCCCTGCCCTTCTATACTCTCGACCGATATTTTGCCATTATGTAAAGAAACTATTTTCTTGACATATGCTAAACCAAGACCATGGCCTTTAATATTATGAACGTCTCCATTTTGTTCTCTGAAAAATTTTTCAAAAATCATTTTTAAGGTATCATCATTCATTCCTATTCCTTTATCCTCAATCTGTACATATGTACTTTTATCGTCATTTAAAGTTTCTATTTTGATAATAGGATTTTCTTTTGAATATTTAATTGCATTGTCCAAAATATTTGTAAAAACATTAATTAAATGATTTCTATTTCCAAAAATTTTTGTTTTTTTTGATTTAAAAGAAGTCTTAATTTCAACGCTTTTATTTTGAACCAATAGCGCAATATGACCAAGAGTATCCTTAATTATTTTGTGAAGGTCAATGTCGGTTTTATCAATCAAAGTATTACTTTTATCAAGTTGAGAAATCGTTAATATTGTCTCTACTTGATCGTGCATTCTTCTATTTTCTTCGCGCATTATCTTAAGATATTGATGTTTTTTCTTGCTATTCTTTATTTCTATCTGGCTTTCAATAGCATCAATCGCTAAATTTATAGTAGCAATTGGTGTTTTAAATTCGTGAGACATATTATTTATAAAATCTGATTTAATCTCAGATATTTTCTTCTGCTTTAAAATTTGAAATAAAGAGATAGCACAAAGAAAAATAATTAGGATTGTTAGAATAAAAGATAGACTAGCAACCCCTAATACAGAGGACATAAGGTATTTTTCTTTTTTTGGGAAAGTTACTACGAGATCATATAAGCTACTGCCTTGCTCATCAACAAAAATTGGAATTGAGTATTTAGGCCCTGAAAGTGAACCTTCATAATTTTTTGAAATAATTTTAGTGGCCAGCCCATTACTGAAAACACCAAACTCAAATTCAGTTTGAATATTTCTAGAATTGAACTCTCTTTGGAGTAAAGAAGCTATTTCAAATGAATTAATTCTTTTGTGAATAGGAAAAGAATTTGCCATTTTCGAAAATATCGAGGAATAGGTAGCTTGATCAATGGCACTTATTCTTTCCATTTTTTGGAAAGTTGCACTTGAAATCTTTCTTTGGTTTTCTCTGTCGAATGCTTGTTTAAAGATTCTAGTTGTCTCAAATCCTTTTATATCATTTACACTAGAAACTTCAATTTCTCCAATTTCTTCGTTTGGAATAGCTATATTAAATTTTTCTTCAACTAGGCCAAATGTGAATAAAGAAGATAAGTTTGACTCATCATCACTATCGTAAAAAAGAAAAAAATTTCTTAGCTGTACACTATCGGGTTTTCCAATAGAGTCTTTCAATTTCTCAAAAGTTTGGATGTAGTGCCTTAATTCATTTTCTTGAACATCATTTGCCACTGAATTCAATGATTGTTTAACTGCAAGAGAAAATTCTTGATCTCTATTCTTAATAGTAGTATTAATAAAATACCACTGAACTAGAATTATTCCAGTTACGCATAGAATCATAAAACAAACTAAAATAAAGAAATAGCTCTTTTTCATTTAATTTTAAAATGCAAATTTCATAATAATATTGTATTTATTTTACTAAAACAATGTTAATGATATATTTATAATTAAATAGAGAATAGTTTTAATTCAAATAACCGAAAAAACTTCTATTAAGTCCTCAACTTTTTTTATAGTATTCGATTTGTTTATATTTTCAATAAAGTAATCACTAAGGTGTAGTTTTTTTTTATCATCCCATTGATTTGAAATTATTTTCTCAATTTTATTTTGAGAAATATTATCTCTTTTAATTATTCTCTCTATCCTAACTTTTAGTGGAGCTATAATTAATATCGATAAATCTACATCTCTATCATAATTGTGTTCGAATAAAATAGCCGTTTCTTTTAGTACGTATTTTGAACCTTGATTATCAAGCCATTTTTTAAAGTTAGTCCTAACTTTATTGTGAACTAAATCGTTAATTTTTTTCAATGTGTTTTGAGAATAAAAAATTTGATCTCTTAAAAATTGAGGATTTAAGTTGTTGTTTACATAGGATTCAGGACCTAATATTGAAATAACTTCTTTCTTTACTTGGTTATCTTCATTCATTATTTTTTTTGCTTCAAGATCTGAATAAAAGCAAGGAATACTGCCTAACTTATCAAAAATAGACGCAACATATGTTTTTCCACTTCCTATACCTCCTGTTAAAGCAATCACTTTGGTCATCTTAGTTTCTAATTAAAAAGAATACATTTTTGGGATTAAATCTTATGTTTTCTGCGGTAGTAGGTACATTTAATAATTTGATTTCTGCTGTTTTATTTCCTTTATCAATGCTGTCATAATTAAATCCAACTTTAAAATCTGATGGCTTTATCATTTTTAAGTTACTTATTGTTGATGAAAATACTAATTCAACTTCTGAAGGAAATAATTTTAGTACCATGTCCTCAGGAAAATTTGAAACAGATATTGGGATAGTCAAATTTTTTTCTGAAAAAAGGTCAACAAACAACTCAACGTTAACTTCAGTATAATTATAGTTTAACTTTTTTTCTTTTTTTATAACTGGAATTTTTTGAATAACATTTGACTTTATCGGTAATTCATTTTTATAATTTAAATCAACATGATTAAAATTACCTAAAAGATTCTCTGGTCCTGTTACCATAATACTATCAGGATTTAATTTAACTCTTGTAATTGAGTAACCAACATCTAAATTGAATTTTGGAATTACTACAGGTACTGTTTTAGAGAATTCTGGTTGGTAACTTATTTTTATTTCACTAGGAAAAAAACTTAGAATCTGTGTGTCACCTAATAATTGATCCTGTAATTTATTAAATTGAGAGGCGATTTCTAAAAATCCTATATTATTACTATAGGCTGCTTTTTGAAAACTTATTTTAATTGTATTATCTAAAAAATAATAGTAAAGAAACTGAAAACCTGTGGCTTTTAAATTTAAATTTAATCTTGAATCTGAAATTGAAGAAATTATATATGATTTTGGAACATCGATTATTTCAATTTTCATTTTAATTTCCTCTTGGTAATCTTTTGAAAATTTTTTGAAAAACCAGATTATAAAAGATATCAATATAAATGATATGAACATTTTAATTCTTCCCTTGTAAATAAGAGCCTTTTGTAAAGAATTAAGATATGGTTCTTCTTGCAACACCTAAATTAAAAATCCTCAATTATCTCTTGACCAACCCCAGTTGTAGAGAATCCTCCGTCATGAAATAAGTTCTGCATGGTAACTTTTCTTGTAAAATCAGAAAAAAGAGAAACTACATATTGAGCACAATCAGATGCTGATGCATTACCTAGAGGTGAAGTCTTTTCTGAAAAATTTAAAAAATTCTCCAATCCTTCTACTCCTTGCCCAGCAGTAGTTCTAGTTGGAGATTGAGATACTGTATTTACCCTTACTTTTTTATTTTTCCCAAAAAAATAACCAAAACTTCTTGCTATCGACTCAAGATAAGCTTTATTATCGGCCATGTCATTATAGTTTGGAAAAGTTCTCTGAGCAGCAATGTAAGTTAATGCAACAATACTACCCCACTGATTTAATGCATCTTTTTCATACAAAACTTGCAACAACTTATGAAATGAAAGGGCTGAAATATCCCAACCTTTTTTGGTCCACTCATGATTTTGGTTAGTATAATGTCTTTTTTTTCTTACATTAAGTGACATCCCAATTGAATGTAACACAAAGTCAAATTTACCCTTAAAATGTTCAAGTGCCTTTTGCGTCAAGTCTTCTAATTCTGATATGTCTGTGGCATCAGCTGAAATAACAGGTGAATCTAATTGTTCCCCCAATTTATTGATTTCTCCCATCCTTAAAGCAACGGGAGCATTTGTTAATATTATCTCACCACCTTCTTCTCTAACAAGTTGAGCCACTTTCCATGCTATTGATTTATTATCTAAAGCTCCAAAGATTATACCTTTTTTATTTTTTAATAGATTATGTGGCATAAATTATTTTTACAAATATAAGTTAATTAAGTAATTCTTTTGCCAAATCATAAGCACTCACCGCAGATTCATCTCCAGATAACATTTCTGCAATTTCTGATACCCTTTCTTTAAAATTTAAATTTTTAAGTTCTGTAGATGTTTTTTCATTTTTTATTGTCTTAAAAACTTTCAAATGATTGTTTGCTTTTGCAGCGACCTGTGGTAAGTGTGTAATTGAAATCACCTGCATGTTCATTGCCATATTTTTCATAATTCGCCCTATACTGTTCGCTATTTCACCTGACACGCCGGTATCAATTTCGTCAAAAATAATTGTTGGAAGGTTTTTATAATTGGATAAAATAGATTTTAAAGCAAGCATAATTCTTGATAACTCTCCTCCAGATGCGGTTTTACTCATAGGACCAAGTGGGGCACCTTTATTTGCAGAAAAATTAAATTCCAACTTGTCTTTTCCTTTTTTTAAAAAAATATCAGAATCATGTAATTCAATTTTAAAGAAAGTGTTTATCATTCCCATTTCTTTAAGTAATTTTTCCATTTGACTTTTTAAAAGGGGTATGACGTTTTTTCTATTTTGTCTAATTTTTTTTGATAATTCATTAAGTGTTAATTCTATTTCAACTAACTTTTTTTTTTCGTCATCTATTGTAACATCAAGATTTTCAGTTTCTGAAACCTTTTTTTCTAATTTCTCTTTAATTAACATTAAATCATCTAATTTATTTATCTCATGCTTCCTGAATAGTGAATATATTTTTTCCAATTTTTCATTTAAAATTTCTTTCATTTCAGGATTGAATTCAATAATGTCATTTTCATCCCTGACATCCCTAATTATATCATCTAATTCAATAATAACACTCTCAATTCTATCAAATATTCTTTTATATTCATTAGAAATATTGGTTATTTTTTTTAATGAAGCTCTAACTTCATTTAATTTTATATTAATTCCATTTTCTTCGTTTTGTAAAATATTTGAAATCTGATTAAAAGTCGTGTTTATTTCTTCAGAATTACTTAGTTTATTTAATGTTTGCTCCATTGAATCTAGAGAATCACTAAGATCGATAGTCTTTATTTCATTCAATAGATGAGTATTATAGTCTTTTTCTTGATTCATATTAAATCTTGATGACTCGAGTTTATCTATTTTATTTTTAACTTCTTTAAAATAAGAAAAGTTCAAAGTGTATTTCTCAATTAAATTTTGATTTTTTGCTAGTAAGTCTAAAATATCAATTTGATATTCTTCTTTGATGATGAAATGGTTTTGAAATTGTGAGTGAATATCAATAAGTTCAAATGAAAGTTTTTGTAATATTTCTAAATTAACTGGAGTATCGTTAATAAAAGCTCTTGATTTTCCGGAAGGGATAATTTCTCTTCTAATTGTTGTTAAGGAATCATAATCTAGATCTAATGAACTAAAAAGATTTTTTAAATCAAGATTCTTTATTGAGAATAGTAAATCAACAAAACATTTTTTTGTTTTATCCTTCACAAAATTTGGCTCTGCTCTTTTCCCTAATGCAAGAGACAGGCCTCCTAAAAGTATTGATTTTCCAGCTCCAGTTTCCCCAGTGATAGAAGTAAATCCTTTAGATAAGTCAACCTTCAAATAATCAATCAAAGCATAGTTTGAAATAGTTATCTCTTTTAACAAATCGCTTTTATTTATTTAAATATCGTTAAAATTAAATCAATGTTTACTATTACTTTTTAAAAATTTTTTATCTAATTTTTTTCCATTTTGGACCAAAGTATGGAGCAACCCTATTTAATGTTTTTAAAGTTTGTTTTATTTCAATTTCAGGGCCTTGAGAAAAAATATCAACAATTTCGTCCGATTTTGCATCAAAAAAAGTTTGAATTAAAAAAGCATTTGGTCTACGTTTATACAAGGGTAAAAATTTTTCTAAAGAAAATAAAACTCCTTTTTTTGCCTTTATTAAATCAGTTGTCATAAAATCCATTCCTCTCCTGTGATACTCATATTGAACGGTTCTATATTCTCTAAAAGTATTTGATAATAGTGTGTCAACTAACCAAAATCTGTTTCTTGTTCCGTCACTTTGATTCCAACCCTTAATGTTATTCTGTTGCGCAAGTGAAACAATTTTTTGAGCCTCTTTAAAAAAAGTAGTACCACTATTAATCCTAAATGTATCTGCTTCCATTCCCATCGCTACATACACATAAAAACTAAGAATTGAAATTAAATTGGATTCAAAACTAACGGGATTATAGAACAATGGTTGATATTCGTCATATTGAAAAGAAATATCTTTGTCCAAAAAATTAAAAATTGGAGTTAAATAAGTTGATTCATATATTGGCCTCTCAACTTGAACCTGTAATGTACCAGTAAAATTTGATCCTACATATGAATTAAGGTTCAAAATTAAATTAAACTTAACTCTCTGATGTGCCTCTAAAGATTTATCATTCCAAAGATTACTGTTCATAAACTCATTAACAGACTTTTCCAAAGTTGAAAAAACTTGTTGATTTGTTTGATCTACAAAGTCTGAATTGAGTACAAAATTACAATTAACAGTTTGACTGAATAATTTTAAGTTAAATATTAAAAGAAGGAATAAAATTTGTTTCATGAATCATTTATTATTTGCTCAAATATTTTGTATGATAAATCTAATTTTGTGGTTAATTTAAATGATATAGATTTTTTTCTGGTTATGTACTTCCCATGATTATAATCTGAATTAAAAATATTTTGTTTATCACTTAAAATATTTAGAAAAATTGCATCTAAATTTTTATTTATTAATTTGTTGTAAGCATTTTTATCCCCATCATTTGACTCCAGTGCAAAACCAACTAAGTATTGATTTGTTTTAATTTTACCTAAATTGAAGAGTATATCTATATTTTCCTTAAGTGAAATTTCGTTTAATTTTTGGCTTTTTTTAATTTTTAAATGATGAAACTCATTTGGAATAAAATCAGAAACAGCAGCAGCAGATATAAAAATATCTATATTAAAAAAATACTTTAAAATTTCATTATACATTTCATTAGCTGAAACAACATTTATCAGATTAATGGAGTTGTTTAAAATTTTTAATGAGGAGGGACCAGATATTAGAGTAACTTTTGCACCAAGATTAGCTGCAGCTTCAGCTAATGAAAAGCCCATTTTTCCAGAAGAAAAATTACCAATAAACCTAACTGGATCAATTTTTTCATATGTAGGACCTGCAGATATAAGTATGTTTTTTCCTTTGAGCGGGAATTCGTTTTTTATGTTTTCAACTATACGTTTAATTATATTTGAGGGTTCCATCATCCTTCCCTTACCTTTTAAACCACTAGCTAAATAACCAGTTTCAGATTCTAAAATTATATTTCCAAAACTTTCTAATTTAGTTAGATTTTCCTGATTACCTGGATGCTTATACATGTCTAAATCCATAGATGGGGCAACAAAAACTGGACATTTAGCTGACAAATAACAGGCTAGTAACAAGTTATTACATCTTGCAGATGCCATCGATGATATGGTATTTGAGGTTGCTGGAGCTATAATCATAAAATCAGCCCATAGAGATAGTTCCACATGATTATTCCATTCGGGATTATCCTCTTCATCTTTTATCTCTGTAAAAGATGAATTGACTGGATTCTTGGATAGTGTTGAAAGTGTTGTAGGAGTTACAAAATCTAATGCACTAGGGGTCAACACAACTTTAACATCTGCTCCACTTTTAATTAGTAATCTAACTAATATGGGGGATTTGTATGCAGCAATACTTCCAGAAACACCTAAAAGTATTTTTTTACCTTGAAGTGCAAGCATTAAACTTCTTCATCAGTATTCCTATGATAAACTTTATTTTTAAACCATTCCTCTATAGCTAAAGCATGAGGTTTAGGTAGACTCTCGTAAAATTTTGATACCTCAATCTGCTCTTTGTTTTCAAAAATTTCCTCTAAACTGTCGTTGTGAGTAGCGAATTCATCCAATTTTTCATGTAATTCTTTTCTGATATCAATATTTATTTGAGCTGATCTTTTAGAAATAATTGAAATAGCTTCATAAATATTGTCAACTCCTTTTTCTATTTCATTTCTATTATAAGTCGATGTTGTTACTGGGGCTTTTGATTCTCTATATTTAGTCATTTTTTAAAATTTATGTGTTAATCTTTTTAATTGATTTTATTTGTTCATTTATATCTTCAACTTTTTCTGAAATATCTTCCATAAAAAGTGTTTCAGGATAATATCTTAAAATTGCATCATAAGTTTCTTTAGCTCCTTCCAATCTTTCAAGTTTTTTACTTGGTACACTGTTAGTGGCTATTTCATACTGAGATATGAACTTATAATAAAGTGCATTTTCTCTAAAAGGAGTTCCAGGAAAATTTGAAATAAAATTATCTAAAGAACTTATCGCTGCTTTATAATCACGAATGGTATAATATTGTTTTGATATTTCAAAGTCCTTTTTTTCAAGTTTAACTTGAAGTTCACTTATAAAATTATTCGCGTCTGACAAATAATTTGAATTGGGATAGTTATCAATAAAAATTTGCAATTTCTCCATTGCTTGATTGGTGTTTTCTTGATCTAGACTGTAAATTGGGGACAACATATAGTAGCATTTTGCAATCATAAAATTCACTTCATCTAATTTTTCACTTTTAGGAAAAGATTTTACAAAACTCTCAAATTGGTAAGCAGCCAAATAATAATTACCTAACTGATAGTGTGAATTAGCAAAAAAATAAACTAACCTTTGAGCTTGTGGTTTCCCTCTGTATGATGGAACAATTTGCTCGTAAAGACGATTGGCTCTTCTGTATTCACCATTTTCATAATATTTTTGAGCTGCTTTTAATTTAGGAGCATTTTCTTTACTGTTTAGCATCTTTTGATAACTATTACAAGAAAATACAAATATACTTATCAAAAAACATTTTACTATTCGATTAAAAAAAAACATCCACAAAGTTAACCAAATAAGATAAGAAAATAAAAAGGTTAATTTGTGTGAACTTTTACAATATATTTTTCTCAAAAATCTTTATGTTTTCTTTTATATCCTCATACAAACTTTTATCAACTGGAGTCAGAGGAAGTCTCAGAATATTTTCACAAAAACCTTTTATTGAAATTAAAGCTTTGATTCCTGAAGGGTTTCCATCTTTAAATAAAAGATTAATAATATTTTTCATCTTTTTGAACTGAACTTTTGCCTCTTGTATTTTTCTTTCTTTTGCTAGGGTTATGATTTTAGAAAATTCTCTAGGAAACGCACCTGCTACAACACTTATAACTCCGGAACCTCCATTTAAAACTAAATCAAGTGCAGTAAAATCATCTCCTGAAATTACATTGAAACTTTTTGGAGTGTTTTTTATTAAATCTATCCCTTTTTTTATGTCGCCGGTAGCATCTTTAATTCCAATTATATTGTCACATTTTTCTAATAATTTAAGAATAGTTTGATTGGATATTGATATTCCTGTCCTTGAAGGAACATCATATAAAATCAGTGGAATAGGTGAAGCTTTTGAAACATAAAAAAAATGCTCATATAGTCCAACCTGAGAAGGCTTGTTATAATAAGGGCATACTGATAAAACAGCACTGAAATTTTCCAATTCAAAATTCGAAAATTCATTGACCAGTTTTTGAGTATTATTGGAGCCAAAACCAACAATAAGAGGTAATCTTCCCTTATTAAATTTAACTACACTTTTAAGAATTTTGACTTTTTCATCGAAAGAAATACTATGTGACTCTCCCGTCGTTCCAAGAATAACCAAATAACTTATACCATTATTAATGTAAAAATCTATCAACATCTCGTATGCATTGAAGTCTATTTCTCCATTCTTTTTGAATGGGGTAATTATTGCAACCCCTGTACCTTTTAAAAAATCCAAACTATATTGTTTTTAATACTCTAATATATTTTCTGAATTCATTTTTGAAAGTATCCTTTTGTAGCGGAAGGAAATCAAAAATAACATCATTAATTCTAATATCTGTTTTCTTAAAACCAAAACTTAATTTATATTCACTTTTGATTGCTATCCATTTTAAATACAAATTATCATTGTTAAAAAAATTAATTTGTAAATCTACTTTTCTTTTACATGCATTTGCAAGTTTTTCTGTAAAGTTTCCAAAGAAATTAATGTGATTCTTATTATAACAATGTTTTTCAATTAAAATATTTTCATTTGAATTAGAAAACTTAATAAAAGTGAAATAAATTTTTGAATCTGTTATTTCACCTAAAAGATTTCTAAAATAATTTTCGTCAACAGGAAGAGTTTTATCTATAACGACTCTAACACTTTTGATTTTAAAATCAGATGTGACAATACTTTTAGAGATTCTTTTCTTAAAATCGTTTTTATATTTAATTAAATGAAATAATTTTTTAATCACTGAATACAAATTTATAAAACCTTGTGCTAGAGGTAAAGATAAAATATAAATCGTATCAAAAGTTCTTAAGTATGTTACGTATTTAACATTTCTAAAAAATCTTTTTCACTGATAATAGGTATTTTTAAAATCTTAGCTTTTTCATTTTTAGTTGGTCCAATCGACTGACCGCCAATAATAAATTTTGTTTTAGAATTAACCGCGGATGACAATTTTCCGCCATTTTCAAGAACCAATTGTTTAATTTTTTCTCGTGACATAGTTTGAAAAGTGCCAGATATTACAATAATTTTGCCATGTAGGACATTGGATCTAACATTATTTTTATCAATCTTAAAATTAAGACCCACTTTTGAAAGTTTTTCTAGAATTAATAAATTTTTAGAATTATTAAAATAATCACGAATGCTATTAACAATTTTTTCCCCTATTTCTTCTACTGAGATTAAATCATCATAACTAGAATTAATTAGGTTCTCAATTGACCCAAAGTGATTTGCTAATTTTGATGCAACTGTTTCTCCAACATGTCTAATTCCCATTGAAAACAGAATTTTTTCGAATGGTTGTTTTTTTGATAGTTTAATCGACTCTATTAAATTTAGTGCAGATTTCTCCGCCATACCTTCTAGATTTACTAAGTTTTCGATTTCAATTTTATATATATCAGCAATATTATTAATTACACCTTTATTGAATAACAAGGCAACTCTTTCGCTTCCAAAGCTTTCAATATTCATCGCTTTTCGGGACACGAAGTGCTGAATTTTGCCTATTATTTGAGTTTTACAGTTATTTTCATCTTTACAATAATGTTGTGCCTCACCTTCTATTTTTTTTAGTTTTGAACCACAATCTGGGCAATTTTCTACAAATTTTATAATATTTTCAATGCTTCCCCTTCTAAGTTTATCAAATCCAACGATTTTTGGGATAATTTCTCCACCTTTTTCAACATATACATAATCACCTATTCTAAGGCCAAGTTTTTCAATCTGATCTGAATTATGTAGAGATGCTCTTTTAACAATTGTTCCCGAAAGATTAATAGGCTCAAAATTAGCTACGGGTGTAATAGCACCAGTTCTTCCAACCTGATAAGTAACAGATACTAATATAGTACTTTGTCTTTCTGCTTTATATTTATAAGAAATAGCCCATCTAGGAACTTTTGCGGTAAAATCTAATTCATTTTGAACCTTTATAGAATTAACTTTGATAACAATACCATCTATTTCATAGGGTAATTCGCTCTTCTTTGTTTCCCAAAAGTCAATAAAATCAAAAATTTTGTTTATTGAATTTACTCTTTTCATACTTTCTGGTATAAGGAACCCCCATTGTCTTGATTTTTCTAATAACTCTGAATGATATAGACTTGAATTTTCTCCAACAACTGAATAAAAAAGCATTTTAGTTTTCTTGAGGCAACTTCTTTGCTGTCTTGAAGTTTTAAAGATCCTGAAGCGGTATTCCTTGGATTTCTAAACAGTGGGAGGCCTTTATCTTTTCTTTCTTTGTTTAAAGTATTGAAACTATCTATTGGTAAAATAACTTCCCCTCTAATCTCAAATTTTTCAGGATATTTTCCATTTAAAATCAAAGGAATATTCTTGATTGTTTTAATATTTGATGTAACATCATCACCTTTAATTCCATCCCCTCTGGTTAATGCCCTCTTTAATTTACCTTTTTCATAATACAAATTAATAGAGGCTCCATCAAATTTTAATTCACAGTTAAAGTCATTAATCATATGACCGCATTTTTTTTCAATTCTTTTAATCCATTCTTTAATTTCATCTTTTGAATAAGTGTTTGCTAGAGAATACATTGGATAGTTATGATTGAAACTTTGAAATTTTTTAGTGATCTTTCCCCCTACTCTAACTGTAGGTGAATTCTCATCATAAAACTGAGGGTAATTTTTTTCTAATTCCTCTAGTTGTTTCAGCAGCATATCAAATTCAAAATCAGAAATTAAACTTACATCTTTGTTGTAATAGGAGTTATTATAACTATGAAGTTTTTTTCTTAAACTTATAATTAATTCTTCTGGGGTCATTTTTGAAATTTAATATATCTATTTCTTTTAAAAATATCTTTTTTCAATTCGTAATTAGAAAATTTGTATTTCTTCGAAAGAGATATTAATGGGTTTTTAAATTTAGGATTTATTTCAAAATATATAAGACCTCCAGCTTTCAATTTTAATTTTGAAATATCAAATATCCTCTTATAAAAAATTAAAGGATTTTCATCTGCAACAAAAATTGAATTTTCTGGTTCAAAATTTAAAACATTTACTTTCATAAATTTTTTTTGACTTTCAACTACATATGGGGGATTTGATATTATAATATCAATTTCATCATATTTGTTCCACGAAAAAATATCAGCATGAATATAATTAATATTAACATAATACCTTGAGGAATTTCGTTTAGCTAATTCGATTGCTTTTTTGCTATTTTCTAAAGCAAAAATATTCCATTTTTTTCGTTTCATCTTCATAGTCACGGCAATGCAGCCACTTCCAGTACAAAAATCAATAACGGTTGTTTTTGACTGCTTGTTTTCTCTTAAAACCCAATCCACTAGAGCTTCTGTCTCGACCCTAGGTATTAGAACACTATCGTTAACATAAAATTTATAACCATAAAATCTTGTTTCTCCAACAATGTATTGAAAAGGTTTACCTCTCTTTAATTCATTTGTGAACTTTTTTATTTTTTCTAATTCAATATTTGTTAATACATAATCCGGTTTTAAATAAAATTTAGTTATGTCAAAAGAGAGTAATTCTTCCAAAACAATTTTAAACAATGAGGAAACTTCCTCCTCTGAATATAATTCAGTTAAATCAGAACGAAAATTAGAATTAAATTCACCTATTGTCATTTTAGTTTCTTAATTAACCAAACATTGCATGAAGTATGACCAGTATTTCCAATAGGACCGTTAATATATGAAAATCCCTTTTTGAGATAAAGTTTTTGTGCTGCTTTCATGTATGGTAAAGTTTCAATATAACAATATTTAAATTTATTATCTAAAGCAAAACTTAAACACTTTTCTATCATCATATCGCCTATTCCTTTGCCTCTAATTGAAGGAAGGAAATACATTTTCTGTAATTCACATATATTATAATCGGCCTCATTTAAATGAGATATTCCTGCTCCACCATAAATTTTTCCATTATTCTCAACTACGTAATAAATCGATCTTTTATTCTCATAAGCTTCGAACATAAAGTTAAGTTCAGGATCCGAATAGGCCGTTCCTTCTTTAGGAACTTCAATTTCAATTAAAACTTCACGTATTACTTTGCTTAGATTTAAATTATCGTTCTTACGTATTTGTCGAATATTAAACATCAATTGTTTAAATAATTTATCTTTGTTTTAAAGCTAAAAATAAGGATTGGAAAATCATAAAAAACATAAAAAATTTATGCAAAGATGCTTTGATTTAGCAATTAAAAGTCTTGGATATACTTATCCAAACCCTCTTGTTGGATGTGTTATAGTAAATGATGAAAGAATAATTTCAGAGGGTTGGCACAAAAAAGCCGGTAAAAATCATGCTGAAGTTATAGCGATTAAAAAAATTAAAGAGAAAAAAGAATTAGAAAAATCAACTCTTTATGTTAATCTAGAGCCATGTAATCACAAGGGTAAAACACCTCCTTGCACAGACTTAATCATTAAGAGCGGAATTAAAAATGTTGTTATTGGGTGTCTTGATCCAAACATTCGCGTTAATGGAAAAGGTGTTGAAAAACTAAAAAAAAATGGTATAAACGTTACTGTTGGAGTTTGTGAGCATCAAGCCAAAGATTTAAATAAAAGATTTTTTTGTTTTCACGAAAAAAAAAGACCTTACATAACTTTAAAGTGGGCAGAATCAAAAGACGGTTTCATAGGTCCGATAAAAAAAAATAACAATAAAGGCAAAGTAAATTATTTAACTAAAATGAAAAATCAAATTTTAGTTCATAAATGGAGAAAAGAGGAAGAGTCTATTCTTATTGGAGTTCAAACATTAATTGATGACAATCCTAAACTTACAAATAGACATACAAAAGGTAGAAGTCCCATTAAAATTATATTTGACCCAAATGACCGTGCAAATAAAAATTCCGATCTATTTAAATCAAATAATTTATTACATATAACAAATAAAAAATTAAAAATTAAAAAAAATAATGACAAAAATATTTTTTTAAAAAAAGCTTTAAAATTTTTATACAATTACCAGATTTCTTCAATTTTAGTTGAAGGTGGAAGTTTTACAATTCAAGAATTTATAGATCAGAAAATTTTTGATGAAATTAGAATTTTTCAAACTAGAAAAAAATTAAATTTTGGTACTAGAGCTCCAAAACTAGGAGAAAACAATCAAGGAAAAAAAATTAAAATTTATAATTCATAATTTTTTTTGAATACGAAAATTAATTTATCAGGAGCCCTAACTGGTTTATGATTTTTTGAATTTAAAAATGCAAGATGAACATTTCCGAAACAAATCTTTTTTTTTTTATAGTTTTCTATTTCATAGTTTAATTTTAATCTTGACACAGGTAAATCTTCAATTCCAACTTTGACAACAAAAAGATCATCAAATTTTAATGGTATTAAATATTTTATCTCTGAATAAATGACTGGTAATAAAATACCGTTTTCTTCCATTTTTTTGTAAGATATTCCAAGTTTAGTGAGCCATTCTAACCTAGCCACTTCGAAATATTTTAAATAATTACTATGGTGAACAAAACCCATTTGGTCTGTTTCGCAATACCTAACTTTTAATGTTGATGATTTGAATTGGAATTTCAAAATAGTAAAAATTGATAGTCCCATAATTTCCAAAAAAAAAAAATTAAAATCAATACCAAAACATGTTTTTTTTTATTTTTTTTTTCAGCATATTTGATTAATCAAAAGTGAAAAAACCAAAACATTATTAAAAAGAGAGTTATATAGTAATTTAAATGCATAAAACTGCTGAATCTTCTTGGAATAATTGTCTATCTTTTATTAAAGACAACATTCAGCCACAAGCATATAAAACATGGTTTGAACCAATCAAACCATTAAAATTAACTGATAATGCTTTAAGCATTCAGGTTCCAAGTAAATTTTTCTATGAATGGTTAGAAGAACATTACATTAAACTTTTAAAGATTGCTTTAACAAAAGAGTTGGGCGAAACGGCTCGCCTTGTTTACGTGATCAAAATGGAAAATACTTATGGAAATAAAAAACCATTTACTGAAAGTATTCCGAGTAATCAACAAGAAAATTTTCAATCCCAGCAAGTAGATGCTCCTCTAAATAGTTTAAACGGTCAGCTAAAAAATCCTTTTGTTATTCCTGGAATTAGAAATTTAAATATCGAATCTCAATTAAACCCTAATTATAATTTTCAAAATTTTTTAGAAGGTGATTCAAATAGATTAGCTAGATCTGCAGGAATTGCAGTTGCAAACAAACCAGGTGGAACATCATTTAATCCGTTATTAATTTTTGGAAACGTTGGTTTAGGAAAAACTCATTTAGCCCATGCAATAGGTGTAAAAATCAAAGAAAAATTTCCTGATAGAACTGTTTTGTATATTTCCGCAGAAAAGTTTACGCAACAATATATAGAATCAGTTAAAAAAAATACAAGAAATGACTTCATTCACTTTTACCAAATTATTGACATATTAATTATAGACGATGTTCAGTTTTTGTCTGGTAAATCGGGTACACAAGATGTTTTTTTTCACATTTTTAATCATCTACACCAAAATGGTAAGCAAGTAATTATTACATCTGATAAAGCCCCTGTGGATATGCAAGACATTGAACAGAGGCTTCTATCAAGATTTAAATGGGGATTGTCAGCTGAATTACAACAACCAAATTATGAGACGAGATTTTCCATACTCAAAAATAAGTTATATAGAGATGGTGTAGTTATAGATGACGATATTGTTGATTACATTGCAAAAAATATAAAGAGTAACATTCGAGAATTAGAAGGTGCCATTATTTCACTAATAGCTCAATCTTCATTTAACAAACTTGAAGTAACAATTGAATTAGCAAAAGAGGTTGTAGATAAGTTCGTTAAAAATACAAAAAGAGAGGTTAGTATTGATTACATTCAGAAAGTAGTTTCGGAATATTTCCAAATGGATGTGGAAACACTTCAGTCAAAAACTAGGAAGAGACATATTGTCCAAGCAAGACAATTAGCTATGTATTTTGCAAAAAAATTTACTAAAGCTTCATTGGCAAGTATAGGTAGTCAAATTGGTAAAAGAGACCATGCCACTGTTTTACATGCTTGTAAAACAGTCGATAACTTATCTTTTACAGACAAGCAATTCAGAAAATATGTCGAAGATTTAAATAAGAAATTAACTCTTTGATATGCACAAACCAGGAAATGTTCTTATGGTTTGTTTAGGGAATATTTGCCGGTCACCTCTTGCTCAAGGTGTTTTTGAGAATATGTCTAAAAAGTTTAAAATTAAAGTAGATTCTGCTGGTGTAGCAAATTACCATACTGGCTACCCCCCTGATAAAAGAAGTATTTATATCGCACAAAAAAAAGGGATTGATATTAGTATGCAAAAAGCAAGGCAGATTAAAACCAAAGATTTCTATAATTTTGATTACATTTTTGTAATGGACAAAGAAAACTTTAATGATCTTAGAGAACTTATCTCATATCATAAAACGAATTCCATAATTCAACTTTTAAATTATCCATTCGAAATTGAGGATCCATATTTTGGGGATGATAAGAGTTTTGAGATAGTTTATGACAAAATCTATCAGGGTTGTAAAAGAGTATTAAATAATTGGAAATAAAAAAGCCAACACTTTATATAATACCAAGTTTTATTGGAAGTAATGATAGTTTAGAACATGTACCTAAATATAATTTAAGAATTATAGACGAGATCAATTACTTTATCGTAGAAAGTGAAAAAAAATCAAGAAGATTTATAAAAAAGATTTTACCAGGAAAAAATCAAGATGATTTATTTTTTTTTGAAATAAAAAAAAATAAAGACGACATTAATAATGAAAAATATTTAAACCCTTTAAAAAAGGGAAAAAATATGGGGCTAATGTCAGATTCAGGAAATCCTGTTATTGCAGATCCTGGTGGATCGATTATAAATACAGCACACATTTTAAAAATTAATGTCAAGCCTTTAGTTGGTCCATCTTCAATTTTATTAGGATTAATTTCATCTGGAATGAATGGGCAAAGATTTACATTTAATGGTTATCTACCAATAAACTCAAAAGAAAGAATAAAACAGTTAAAATATTTAGAGAAAAAATCTAAAAAAAATGATGAAACTCAAATTTTTATTGAAACGCCATACAGAAACAATCAGCTTTTAGCTTTAATAAAAAAAGTGCTATCTCCAAATACTCAACTTTCAATAGCTTCATGCTTGGATTCAAAAGAAGAAAAAATTATTAGCTTATCAATTTGTGAATGGAAAAAAGAAGAAATAAATTTAGATAAGAAACCAACTGTATTTTTGATAGGTTCTAAATAATAATGTTACATTATTATTTTTTTTTCAACCAATTTAAATAAACTCTCCTATAATAGTTGTGATCTCTCAAGCTTTTTGAAAATGAATGATATCCTGGCTTATTTGGATTTGCAACAAAATATAAATAGTCATGTTTTCTATAATTTAACACTGCATCTATTGAAGAAATATCCGGCATGCAAATTGGACCTGGTGGTAAACCAAAATATCTATATGTATTATATTTTGAATCTAAATTTAAATCTCTAAAAAAAACTCTTTTGATAATCTTTTTAAAATTTTTATCTTTTTTCTTTATCGAATAAATCACAGTAGGGTCTGCTTGTAATTTAATTTTTTTATTCATTCGATTCATATATACTCCTGCAATAATTGGCCTCTCTTGTTTAATTGAAGACTCTTTATTAACAATTGAAGCCAAGATACTTACTTGTATCGGTGTTAAATTAATTTCTCTAGCCCTAGCAAGTCTTTTCTTATTCCAAAATTTTATGTATTCCTTATACATTCTTTTTTGAAAATTTGCACCACTTGTATTCCAAAACAATTCATATGAATTTGGAATGTACATTGAAAGGGCATTATTGGTATTGAAACCATTTTCCTTCAGAAATTCGTCATTTAGAAGTTGATTAATCAAACTTAAGCTGTCTACTTCTAATTGTTTTGATATAACTGATGCTAAATTTTCAATTCTTTCCAAGTTGTTAAAAGTAAGTTTGATTGGAATATTGTAAACTCTTAGATTATTTATGAGTTGATTGTTATTCATTGATTTTTCAACTATATATCTTCCAGGCTTTATATTTTTGTCAAATTTTTTGAACTTGGATGCTAATTTAAAACTTGTTTCAGATTTAAGATGAGGGCTTATGTCCTGTAAAAATTCACCAAAAGAGGTATTTTTTTTAATATAAAATTCTAATCTTTTATTTTCAACTGAAATATTAGGTAAGAAGAAAAGCCAATAAAAAACCACAATAACAAGTGTTGAAAAAAAAGCTAAAAAGACAAATTTATTTTTATTATTCACTGCTCAAAATTTTCTGAAATAATACTTCGTCTGTATATTGACCATTAATATAATTCCAATCCTTCTTAATTCCAGTCTCTAAATACCCTAGTTTTTTAAACAAATTCAAACTAATTTTGTTATCAATACCAACATTCACATATAACTGATGAATTTGTAAATCTTTTTTTGAAATATCTTCAATTAATTTAACTGCTTCTAAAGCATAACCTTTCTTTCTGTGCGTATTCATTATAACTATGCCAATTCCTGCACGGTGATTTACAGGATCAAAGTCAAACAAATCTATCAATCCAATAGGATGTTTATTTTCAAAACTTATAACAAAACGAAACTGTTTTTCAGAATAAATATCAAGATTCGATTCCTTAATATATTTTTCAAGATAGTATTTTGAAAATGGTAATATTGTATATGATATTTTCCAAAACTTTCTATTGTTCTCAATTTCAAATAAAAATTCCAGATCATCTAGTTCAAGAGCTCGAAGATTAATTTTATTTATCCCCATCAGTATTCTCCTTTAAAAACGAAATTTGTAGGTCCTTCAAGATAAATATTCTTGTACCCCGTTTCACTAGCTTCAAACGAAATAAATAATTCACCCCCTCTAGTTTGAATTATTATTTCACTTTCAGTTGTTAGACCCATAGCATGAACGGCAATTGCAACAGCAGTAGCTCCTGTTCCACATGAAAGAGTTTCGTCTTCAACCCCACGTTCATAAGTTCTAATTTCAAACTTTTTGTCACTTATTTTATTGAAAAAATTGACGTTAGTACCGTTAGGAGAGTACCTGCTTGAAAAACGAATCGAAGAAGCCATTTTGTTTACAGATATTTTATTTAAATCTTTTATCATCTCAACATGATGAGGTGAACCAGAATTTAAATATGCCTTATTATCAAATAAAATGACATTATCAATATTTTTCATTTTTAAAGACACTAAATTTCTATTCGAAATTGTTGCCGTATAAATCCCTTCAGATGTTTCAATTTTGGCTATTTTTCCAATGATCCCTATACTTATAGAAAAAGAAAAAAGACATCTAGTCCCATTACCGCATAACGTACTAGGTTGGCCATCAGAATTATAGTAAAACATTTTAATATCCGCAATTGAGGACTTTTTTAAAATAATCAATCCGTCAGATCCAACTCCAAAATTTCTGTTGCAAATTTTTTTTATTATATCAGAAGTCAAATCATAAATATTTTCTCTGTCATCTATTAAGACAAAGTCATTTCCTCCTGATTCATATTTTTTAAATTTTATTTTCATTGACATATAATATTTTTATTGTTAAAATGGAGTTAAATGAAAAATTGTAAACTTAATACGAAGTTATTATTTATAAAATTTGTAAAAAAATAATTATTTGATGAAAACTTGCTTTAAATTTTGGTTTATCCTTCTGGTTTTTTTTTC
This sequence comes from uncultured Bacteroidota bacterium, assembly GCA_902593075.1. GTDB lineage: Bacteria > Bacteroidota > Bacteroidia > Flavobacteriales > Flavobacteriaceae > TMED96. The sequence goes on along the minus strand of CACJHA010000013.1, from coordinate 1,104 downwards.
GTGTACAAATGAAAAAAAATCAAATATTATTTTAAGTGAATTAAATTCTCGTCAGGTTAATTACAAGCAACCATTAAATAGAGTTTCTACTCAACCTGTCGATTTCGTTGAAGCTGCTGAAAAAAGTATAAATGCTGTAGTTCATGTAAAAAACACTTCAATTTTTTCAGATGATTTTTCTTATTTGGATTATTTTTATGGTAGAAACAAAAGCCCTCAAAATAGAATTGGGACTGGTTCGGGAGTAATTGTATCCCCTGATGGTTTTATTATAACTAATAATCATGTTATTGAAGATGCAACTAAAATAGAAGTTACAACTAATGACAATATAAGGTACGAAGCAAAACTTGTGGGAACTGATCCGTACACAGACATTGCTGTGCTAAAAATTCAAACGAAAAAACTTCTTCCCTATCTTTATTTTGCAGATTCAGATAATACAAAAATTGGTGAATGGGTTCTTGCTATTGGAAATCCGTTCAACTTGAATTCTACCGTTACGGCTGGAATCATTAGTGCGAAATCTAGAGATTTAAATAAACTTGATAGAAGGAATCAGTCATTTATTCAAACAGATGCAGCTGTAAACCAAGGTAACAGTGGTGGTGCATTGGTTAATCTAAATGGTGAATTAATCGGAATTAATACTGCAATTACAACCATTTCAGGAGGTTTTGAAGGTTACTCATTTGCTGTCCCAAGTAATATAGCAAGGAAGGTCTTCGAGGATATTATCGAATTTGGAACCAATCAAAAAGGAATGTTAGGTGTTCAGGGATTTGCTATATCTCCCGAATTTGAAAAATTTATAAAAGAAAACAAAATTCAACAATCAGAGGGCTTTTATGTGAGCAAAGTGTTAGAAAATATGGGGGCTTTTAATGCGGGAATTAAAGAAGGTGATATTTTAATTTCAGTAGATGATATCAAAATTAAAAAGTTTTCAGATTTAACAGGATATCTTGAGAGCAAAAGACCTGGCGATAGAGTAAAGCTTGGATTTTTTAGAAAAAATATTAAAAAACACTTAACTGTAAAATTAGAAAAAACAAAAACTGTGCAGTTTTTAAATATGACTCTTTCTAATTTGACAAAAAAGGA
>CACJHA010000012.1 GCA_902593075.1 uncultured Bacteroidota bacterium | reverse complement strand
TAAAAGGAATTAACAAATACAAAGAAATTATTATAAACGCCGAAAATTGTTCTAAAATTATTAATGCGAAAGTGATTAAGAATTAATTCTACGCCTTTTAAATTCTTTTTTTATTAAATCCAATTCTCTAGAAGACTGACCTCTTACAGATGAATTTTCTTCTGCCCTTCTAATCAAATATGGAATCACCTCCTCAACGGGTCCATATGGAAGCAGTTTACATACATTATAACCTAAGTTTGCAATATTAAAACTTATTTGGTCGCTCATACCATATAATTGTGCGAACCAGATGTTCTTGTTGTTACTTTTTATTTTATTTCTTTTCATTAAGTCCATAAGTAAATATGAACTTTCTTCGTTATGACTACCAACTATTACATTAAAATATTTTAAGTTTTTAACAAGGAATTGAAGAGCATTATTAAAGTTTTTATCTGTTTCAAATTTATTCTTACATATGGGATCATCATAACCAAGCCTTTTTGCTCTTAATCTTTCTTTTTCCATGTATGCTCCCCTAACAATTTTTATACCAGGAACAAATAATTTTTTTTTCGAACAACTCAACAAATGTTGTAAATATTTAATTTTATATTTTAAATACATTTGCACGGTATTGTATATCAATGCATCCTCTTTATTATATTTAATCATAAATTTCTCAACCAAAATATCAACTCCTGGTTGAATCCAAGATTCTTCTGAATCAACTAAAATTTTTACACCATATTTTTCACAGGCTTGGAAACATGAATCAAATCTTTTCTCAACTCTTTCAAGTTGACTTTTATCATTTTCATTAAGAATCAAACCCTGAGCTATTTTGTGAAACAACTCCAATGAACCTAAACCTGTAGGTTTAAATACTGTGAAAGGAACATTATCGTTTTTTGAAGCCGACTTTATTGTTTTAATAGTGTTTTCATGACATTCATCAAAACTTTTTTCTGATTCATAACCCTCGACATGATAGTGAAGGATTGATTTTAAATTAAATTTTGATAATTTTTTAACAGTCATCATTGACTCTTTTTCATTTAAGCCAACGCAAAATTGGTCGAAAAGTAAATTTTTAATAATTGGGGTTACAGGTAGCTTTAATTTCAGAAATAATCGCATTAAAATAGAACCCAACTTAACAATCAAAGGATATTTTATAATACTAAATAGAAAAAGACTTTTCCTTAGAGAATTATTACTTTTCAACTCAAAAGCTAATTTTGTATTTTCAAACAATTTTTTAGACATTTTATATCAAAGATTATAATAGAAATAATAAAATCATTAGATATTAAATCATTTAAAATAACTTAATTTTGAACATTGTATGCAAAAGATAAAAACAAATCATTATGATATTTTTCTCTCCAATCAAAATTCATCATTGATTAACGAATTAATATCTATAAATAAATATAGCAAAGTATTTATTCTAGTAGATTCAAATACAAAAAAATGTTGTCTGAAATTATTTTTAAAAAAGCATTTGAGTGAAACAAAAATTGAATTAATCAAAATTAAAAATGGTGAAGAAAATAAAAACACAAAAAACTTATATTCAGTTTGGATTAAAATTTCAAAACTTGGAGGTGATAGAAACAGCCTTTTAATTAATCTTGGTGGTGGATTGGTATCAGATTTGGGAGGCTTCGTTGCGTCTACTTATAATCGCGGTATTGATTTTGTTAACGTTCCAACTACTTTACTCTCAATGGTAGACGCTTCAATTGGTGGCAAAGTAGGAATAAACATTGACAAATTAAAAAATCAGGTTGGTGTTTTTAATTACCCAAAATTAATTTTAATCGATACTTCCTTTTTAGAAACACTGCCAAAAAGAGAGCTGAATAGCGGATTTGCAGAAATGATAAAACATGGACTAATTTTTGAAAAAAAATATTATGAAATGCTATCTGAATTAAAATATATAGATTCAAAATTGAGTACTGAATTGATTTACAATTCTATTAAAATTAAAAATGAAATCGTAAAGAATGATCCAAAAGAAAAAAACCTTAGAAAAATTTTAAATTTTGGGCATACACTTGGGCATGCAATTGAAAGTCATTTTCTTGGTAAAAAAAAATCAAAAACTCTTCTACACGGAGAAGCTATTTCTATTGGGATGGTCTTGGAAAGCTATATTTCGTACAAAATTTTGAGAATGCCATATGAACAATGTCTAAACATTAAGAAAACCATAAGCAGTAAATTTCAAAAAATTAAAATAAATAAGGATGATTCAAAATCAATTATAAATCTTATAAAGTTTGATAAGAAAAGTAAGGATGGAAAAGTTCTTTTTGCTTTACTTTCTGAAATTGGTAAAGCCAAAATAAATATTGAAGTTCCAAAGAAAACAATTATTGAATCATTAGAGTATTACAAGTCTTGATCTATGCCGAATTTCTACTGGCATTAATATTTCCAAAAAGAGATCTTAAAATTAATTTTTCGTAAACTTTTTCATCCTTTGCTCTTTCATTATTCTTGATTTTCATAAGAGCAAATTGTTGAATTGTTAATAAGGGCAAAACAATTTCTTCTCTTATATCTATTGATTTTTTCCCAGCAGGTTGATCTTCCATAAGTTCATTTTGACCAGATAGTTCTATAAGCAATTTTTTAGTTAATAAAAACTCCGTGTACAACATATTCCAAAAATCCCCGTAATCCTTATCTTTTCCAATATAATTTGTTAGACCAAAAAATGATTTTGACAAACTCATCATGCTATTTGCAATAAGAGTTTTAAAAAATAGAGAATTATTATAAAGGGATTTTACAAGTTGGAAATCATTATTTTTTTTAAAATAATTTAAGGCTGTTCCAACTCCATAAAAACCAGGAATATTCTGTTTTGATTGGCTCCACGCACCAACAAATGGAATCGCTCTTAAATCCTCAAAATTCAACTCCTTAGACTTTGACCTTGACGAAGGTCTACTACCTATATTAGTTTGTGAATAATATTTTAATGTAGTCATATTTTTCAGATAACCAGTAAAATTTCGATGCTCTTTGAGTTCTAAATATTTCTCGTAACTAATATTAGCTATTTTTTCAAATGTTTTTCTGTCTTTATTAGAAAATTTATTTTTTTTAGATTCAAGAACATTATTTTGAAATCCTGAACTCAATAATTGCTCTAAATTAAATTGACTCGAGTCTAGTGTTCCAAAGTTTGAACTAATAGTTTGCCCTTGTACAGTTAATTCAATATCATTTGAGGCTATCTCTTCTCCTAGTGAGGCATAAAATTGATGTGTATTTCCTCCACCTCTTGCTGGTGGACCTCCCCTACCATCAAAAAAAGAAATATCAAATTTAAATTTATTAGATAATTGAGAAAGAGATTCCTTCGCTTTATATATACTCCAGTTTGCCATAATATACCCGCCATCTTTAGTTCCGTCAGAAAAACCGAGCATCACAATCTGTTTGTTATTTCTCTTTTTAAGATGGTTTTGATATAATTTTGTTTCATATAAGTTTTTTAAAACTTGTGTTGATTTTTCCAAATCTGTAATAGTTTCAAATAAAGGAATTATATCTACTGTCGGTTGAATCCATCCAGTTATTCTAATTAAAGCAAAAAGAATCAATATATCTTCCAAAGATGAACAATTTGAAATAATATATCGATTTGATCCTTTTTCGCCATTTAATTCTTGAATAAGTTTCATCGCCTCAATCGAACCTAAAGTATCAACTATAATTGAGTCTTTAAAAATAGATGAAGATATAGTGCCGTTAACTTTTGAGAGATAGTCTATCTTTTTTTCTAAGTCAAGTGAATTATATTTTTCATTTAAATGAACATTCAAAAATTTGCTACATTCTCTAGATTCCACAATATCAATAAAAACTTTTTTCAAAACACGAGAGTCTTGACGAATATCAAGGCTGGCAAAATGATATCCAAAAATTTTGACTTTGTTATAAAGGTCTAATACTTCTTCTACATATATCCCATTATGCTTTTTATTTAAAATATCTACTACCTGACTTAACCTATGTTTGAATTCTTTAAGATTTATCTGTTTACTTTTGTTTAGTAAAGAATTATACATTCTGCTTTCTGTATCATCTATTATTTCTTCAACTTCATCAAAAGTTATTTTCCTCCTTAGTTTTCGTAAGTCCCTATAATAGTTTCTTTGGATAGAATATTTTAGTTTCTTAGCCGTTTTTATTGATATATCTGGTGTCACGTAGGGATTTCCGTCACGATCTCCACAAGGCCAAAACCCAAAGCTGAAAAGCTCATTTTTTAATTTCTTTCCATCTAAAATATTTTGTTCGATGTAATTATATATTCTACTAGACGAGATATAAAATATATTCTCTAAATACCATATTAAGCTCATTGCCTCGTCAAAAGGAGTAGGCTTCTTTTTTTTAAAAAATCTAGTTTTTCCAAGTTGCAAGAGCAACTTTTTAATTTCATCAATATTTCCTTCGGAAATAAAAAACGATAAATCATTAATAATTCCAAGAACACTGCCAGGATAAAATTGTGTTGGATGAGCTGTTAAAACAAGATTAATTTTAAAAGACTCCAGATAATTACTGAGTTCTTTTAACTTTCCTTTTCCTATTGTTTCCTCTTTGATATACCTTAAAGTACCTCTACCGTGCATATTATTTACAATTGAGAAAGCAGAATCTTCTATTGCATCAAATAAAACGATTTGACGTTCTATGAACTGAATAAAAGAAAACATGAGGTTGAGTCTTTCTTTATTACTTAACTCAATACAATACTTGTCAAAAAAAGATTCAACAATAAATAAGGGTGATTTTTTTTCATTGTAACTGGATTTACAATGCTCAGAAAACAATGGCAATAATAATGAGGTTTTTAAGATTGACTTAAAAGGAAGGGTGAGAAATAGTGAATTATAAATTTCAAATTTTGATAAAACATGTTCATTAAATCTTTCAAGCTTAGTTTTGCGAGCCATTTAAAAACTTATAAATCGGAGAATATTGTATGCATTAACCTTTTCTTATCGTTTATGCTTTCTTCAAGTGAAATCATAGTTTCAGATCTAGATATTCCAGGAATATCGTCTATTGTAAAAATTAGATCTTTGGCATGTTTTGTATCTCTAGCTCTTAGTTTACAGTAAATATTAAATTTTCCAGTAGTTATATGAGCAACAGTAACATTAGGTATTTTTTCTAGTTCTGAAAGGACTTTTTCAGTCATATCGTTTCTTTCGAGATATATTCCAATGTAAGCAATAAAAGAATATCCTAATTTTTCATAGTCCAAATTTAGAGAAGAACCCTTAAGAATTCCTGCGTCTTCCATTTTTTTAACCCTAACATGAACTGTTCCAGCTGAAACGAGTAATTTTTTTGAAATGTCTGTAAAAGGAATTCTAGCATTATCAATCAATATATCAAGAATTTGATGATCAATTTCGTCAAGTTTTATTTTTTTCATTTTTTTATTATTCATCTTAAAAATAAATCAAAATCTAAGAATAATTTTAATTTTTCTATAATTTTTTGATTATTTTGCTTTAAGTCTATTGATTTGTTGGTAAATTTTGAAAAATCTATAATTCTGTTTCCATAAAGTTTTTTAGAACTTTCCTTTTCAATTTTTGGAAAAAAATAAATTTTATCCCTTTTTAAACTTTCATAAAATTGAATAAAAAGTTTATTTGATAATCCTTCTAAACACCTAATATTAGTAATTTCAAGGTCTCTTAGATGATTATAGTTCTCAGGAATTGATAAGTAAGTGTTAATATTAGATTTAGCTTGATTTCCGTGGGCAAATAAATTCAAAAAATTTGATAGGCATTTATAGATCTCGTTTACAACCAAATTCCTTCCAAAATCATTTGGGTGATGTCCGGCCTCTATTAGAATAGTAGGTGTATTTTGGGACATAAAAAAATCACCAAAACAATTAATATTAAAATCATCATTATAGCGCCCTACTGACCAATTTTTATTAGGTTTAATTTTTTTGTAAATATTACCAATCATTGCCATTGCACTTTCTCTGACCTCATTGATTGATTTTGATTCATCGTAACTAGGAGCTAAAAAAGATATCAATGCTGGAACATTTGTATTTCCTGCAGCATAAATTGAACGTTGATCATGAAGATTTATGCAAAAATGTGGCTTGAAAACATTAAAAAGTGAATTAAGCAATTTTGATTCTGGTTGAGTACTTTTAATGGCATCTCTATTCAAGTCAATACCATTGGCATTAAATCTTGAATATTTATTTGAACCGTCAGGATTTAGTTGATATATAACCTTAATACTTAAATTATCCAAAAAACTAGATTTTTTTAATGTCAAGTCAGAAAAAAGTTGAATTAGAGCACGTGTTGTGGTACTCTCATTTCCATGCATTTGTGACCATAGCAAAACTTTTCTTTTACCAGAGCCAAATGAAGACACTAGAATAGGCCTGTTTTCAACAGAATAACCCAAAATAGATGTATAGTCATATAAATTATTTTGAACTATTAAGTCATCAAGAGCAGCAGGAGGCAAGTATCGTTTATTGTTAAATGTGTACACACTACAAATTTATGAAATGAAAAAGTAATTAAATTCTTTAACATGTATACATTTGTATACAAATAAAATAATTTTGCAAAGCAAAAATTAATTTTAATTATTAAAAGACTGTTAATCAATATTTTAATATATATATATTAAATTAAAAGTTCAATAAAAATAAGACGGTTTAGTAATTTTTCTACGCTTTATTTTTTAAAAAAAATAATTTATTATTAAATTGTATACAATGATAAACAATGAATTGATAGTTTCAAGAATTAAGAAATTAATAGATGATAATAAATTAACCCCTTCATCATTTGCAAAAAAAATTGAATCAAAAAGGGCAAACGTTTCCCACATCTTGTCAGGTAGGAATAAGCCTAGTTTAAATTTTTTAATTAAAATTGTAGATTCTTTTGATGATATTTCATTGGACTGGTTTATAAATGAAGAGGTTAAGTCGTTAGAAGAGTACGATGGATCAGCCTATTTAAATAAGAATAATAAAGAAGATAACACAAAAAAAATTAAAACGATAGTACACTTTTACGAAAATGGAACTTTTAAGCTTTTTAAAAACTCTAACTAATCTTAACTTTATTTGTAAATACTCGCTTTTTTTCTTGATATTTTTAAACTATTCATGTTACAAAGTTGAGAGAAATTGTTCAAATTTCAGATTTGGTACATTTAAATACGAAAGAGTAATTGGAGATAAATTATCTACCTCTTTTTTTATTAGAAATAATGATATAGAAATTGAATATTATAATAACAAAATAGATACCTCTAAAATAAATTGGGTAAATGAATGTGAATTCATTTTAAAAAAACAAAATCCAATTAATAATATAGAAAAAAAACCAATATCAATAAAAATCATAAGCACCCATGAAGACTACTACATTTTCGAATTTTCATTAGTTGGCGATAATAAAAAGAGGCAGAGAGGAAAGATTTTGAAAATAAGTGAGGGATTGAATTTGCCTTTAAAACTTTAATTTAATTTGAGTTTTGTCAGATTTTGGAACTGTTTCCGGTTCATTAACTTCTAATTCATTAATTTCTTTATTTTCCATATCATCCTCATATGGTAAACTTTCAAACAAATAAATTTTATTTATCTTTCTCTTGGAATATTTTTTTTCAGTTAAAAGTCGATTTCCACTAGCCTTGAATCCTTTTACATCTATGAATTCTTCAACATTTAACATTTTCTCTTGATTTGACTCCTCCCCTCTGTTCTTTTTAAATTGAATATTTATAACTGGTCTCCACTCAGTTGTAATAAATACTAATTTTCCTCCATCTTTTAGATAAGATATTTCTTTGTTTTGATTTTCAATTAAAAATCTTTTAATAAAGTAATCTTTTTTGTTTTCATCATAATAAACCAAAGTAATTGGTTTTCTTTTAATCCATCTCTCTATTACTATTGGTAATCCTTTAAATTGAGTTGATAGTTCTGGGGTAGTAGTTTTCAAAGTGCGATCCTCGCTTATAATAAGGATTAAATCCTCTGCTCTAAATGCACCAAGTGGATTTCCTCTAGAGTCCAAATTCAATTTTAAGACAATTGGATCAAACCAAACATTTCTGGGTTTTAAAGTAGAGAGACCTTTTTCTTTAAAATCAACCTTTAAGAGGTTATGTTTTGATAAAATATTACCTCTTGCACTTCTGCTTTTTATTTGATAAAGTGAAAAATCTTCATCATAGTCTCTTTTTCTTAAATTCTCGGTGCTTTTAGACTTTTTGATATAATATCTTACTTTTTCAGCTTCTCCATTCGAATTGGCGGTGAAGTGAAGCACAGCACTACCAGGACTACCCTGTGTAACATCATAAACCTTATCTCTTGTAATTCCAGTAACAGCGAATCTTTTGATATAAGAAATTTTTGACTTCCCATCTTTATAGATTAAATTATAGATAGTTCTAGAATCTTTTTTCTTGAAAACTGAAACATATTCGATCTTTTTTTCAATAAAAGTTTTACTATCTACCCTAACCACTTTCATCTTTCCAGATTTAGTAAATACAATTATATCATCTATATCTGAACACTCACAAACATATTCATCCTTTCGTAAGGAAGTTCCAATAAAACCTTCTTCTCTATTAACATAAAGTTTTAAATTTCTAGTAACAACCTTAGTTGCATCAACGTTGTCAAAAACCCTAATTTCAGTTTTTCTATCTTTATTTATTCCATAATCTTTCAACAAACCCTCAAAATAAGAAATAGAATAGTCAATTAAGTTTTTAAGATTATTTTTAACTGTAGAAATAGATTCTTCAATTTGAGTGATTTTCTCTATTGCCTTGTTTAAATCAAATCTAGAAATCTTTTTTATTCTTATTTCAGTTAATTTAAGGATATCATCATCATTAACCTCATATTTAATATGACTTTCAAATGGAATTAAACCATTTCGAATCGCACTTATTACTCCCTCCCATGTGTTTTCTTTTTCAATATCTCTATATATTTTATTTTCAATAAAAATTCTCTCCAATGTTGAAAATCTCCACTGATTTTCTAAATCTATGAGCTTAACCTCAAGTTCTTTTTTTAATAATTCTACTGTATTATCAGTAGAAATTTTTAAAATATTACTTATCCCCATAAAACTAGGCTTATTATTAACTATAACACACCCTTGAGGGGATACAGAAGTTTCACAAGAAGTAAATGCATAAAGAGCATCTATTGTCTTGTCAGGGGAAATTCCAGAAGGAAGATGTATTAAAATTTCAACTTCAGAGGAAGTATTGTCCTCAATTTTTTTAATTTTTATTTTACCTTTATCATTCGCTTTTAGAATTGACTCTATTAATGAGGTAGTTGTTGTTCCAAAAGGTATTTCTGATATAACTAAAGTATTCTTGTCTTTTAATGAAACTCTTGCGCGAACCTTAATTTTTCCACCTCTCTGGCCATCATTGTAATTTTGAACATCCATAATTCCTCCAGTCTGAAAGTCAGGAAAAATTCTAAAATTTTTACCTTTTAAATAAGAAATGCTAGCTTTAATTAATTCTTTAAAATTATGCGGTAGAATTTTTGTTGAAAGCCCAACAGCTATTCCCTCTGCACCTTGTTCTAAAAGTAAAGGAAATTTTACCGGAAGGTGGATGGGCTCTTTTTTTCTACCGTCATAAGATAATTGCCATTCTGTAATTTTTGGGCTAAAAATAACTTCAAGAGCAAACTTTGATAGTCTTGCTTCAATATACCTAGACGCAGCTGCTCTATCTCCAGTGAGAATATTACCCCAATTTCCTTGAGTTTCGATGAGTAAATCTTTTTGTCCAATTTGTACAATTGCATCTGAAATACTCGCATCACCATGTGGATGAAACTGCATGGTGTGGCCGACTATGTTGGCAACCTTATTGAAGCGACCATCATCAAGTTCTTTCATGGAATGCAAAATTCTCCTTTGAACAGGTTTTAGTCCGTCAAAAATGTCAGGTATTGCTCTTTCTAAGATTACATAAGAAGCATAATCTAAGAACCAGTCTTTATACATACCAGTTACTCGTACAAGTATCTCCTCAGAACCTAAAGAATTTTCTTTATTGTAAAAATTTAAATTTTCTTCCATGTGAATTAAACAGGGTCAATTAAGTCAGCTTCAATTTTTAAATTGTCAATAATGAAGTTTTGCCTATCGGGTGTGTTTTTTCCCATATAAAATTCTAATAGCTCCTCAATAGTTGTCTCTTTATCCATTCTAATTGGATCTAAGCGCATAGATTGTCCAATAAAGTATTTGAATTCATCTGGAGATATTTCACCCAAGCCTTTAAACCTTGTTATTTCAGAATTGACACCTAACCTATCAATTGATTTCTTTTTCTCAAACTCAGAGTAACAATATTCAGTTTTTTTATTATTTCTAACTCTAAATAGAGGCGTTTGTAAAATATACAAATGCCCTTCTTTAACTAATTCTGGGAAAAATTGTAAAAAAAAGGTAATCAATAAAAGTCTGATATGCATACCATCTACATCGGCATCAGTGGCAATCACGATTTTATTATAACGCAAACTTTCAAGACTATTTTCGATATTCAAAGCTGCTTGCAAAAGATTAAATTCTTCATTTTCGTAAACTATTTTTTTTGACATACCATAAGTGTTCAAAGGTTTACCTCTTAGACTAAAAACTGCTTGAGTGTTGACATCACGAGACTTTGTAATTGATCCACTAGCCGAATCACCTTCTGTAATAAAAATTGTTGAATCTAATCTTCTATCTTTACCAATATCTCCAAGATGAATTCTACAATCTCTTAGTTTTTTATTATGCAAACTTGCTTTTTTAGCTCTTTCTCTTGCTATTTTTCTAATTCCTGATAGTTCTTTTCGTTCTTTTTCTGCTTGAAGTATTTTTTTTTGAATAGAATCTGCAACTTCAGTGTTTTTATGAAGAAAATTATCTAATTGTGTTCCAAGAAAATCAATAATATAAGAACGCACTGAAGGTAATCCTTCTCCCATTTCAGTTGAACCGAGTTTTGTTTTAGTTTGAGATTCGAAAACAGGCTCCATAACCTTAATACTAATGCAGGAAACAATAGATTTTCTTATGTCCGAAGATTCAAAATTTTTTCCAAAAAACTCTCTTATTGTTTTTACATACCCTTCTCTAAAAGCAGATAAATGAGTTCCTCCCTGAGTAGTATTTTGTCCATTAACAAATGAATGATACTCCTCACTATACTGTGTTCTACTGTGAGTTAAAGACACCTCAATATCATCACCTTTTAAATGAATTATTGGATATAAAAAATCATTTACATTAGATTGATCTTCTAACAAGTCACGCAAGCCATTTAGAGAAAAAAAAGTTTTGGTATTGTAATAAATCCTTAGACCAGGATTTAAAAAAACATAATGCTTTAGCATTCTTTCAATATGTTCATCTCTATATTTATAAGTTTTAAAAATAGATTTGTCAGGAGTAAAAGTAATTTCTGTACCATTTTTTTTGGCAGAGTTTTCATCCTCAACCTGGTCAACCAAAATACCACACTGGAAACTAGCTAATTTTGATCTCCCTTCTCTAATAGATTCAACGGTAAATGAAGAAGATAATGCATTTACAGCTTTAGTTCCGACTCCATTTAAACCAACTGACTTTTTGAATGCCCTAGAATCATATTTACCTCCGGTATTCATCTTAGAAACAACATCAACCAACTTTCCAAGTGGAATACCTCTTCCATAATCACGAACAAAAATCTCAAAGTGATTTGTTTCAATTTCAATTTTTTTTCCAGATCCCATGACAAACTCATCAATAGAATTATCTATAATTTCTTTTAAAAGAATATAAATTCCGTCATCAGAATAAGAGCCATCTCCTAACTTTCCAATATACATTCCTGGTCTAGTTCGAATATGATCCTTCCAGTCTAAAGATTTTATGTTTTCCTCAGTGTATTTTATCTGTTCTGACATAATTAGTAAATATAATGGTTGAATCAGTAGATATGTATGCGAAGACAATAAAAGTAATTAACACATTTGGGTTGAAAACTATCTGATTTTAATATTGGTATTTAATAATTTTCAAGAAACCTTAAAATGTTGTCTTTGACCCTATTTTCTATATTTTCAATTTGAGCTGGCATAAATTTTTTTCCAGTAATAGTTTCATATAACTCAATATACCTGTCAGAAACCATATTTGTGAAATTATCATCTATTTCTGGTAGTTGCTGGTCTTCAAGACCTTGAAAACCTTTAGAAATTAGCCATTGTCTAGCAAATTCTTTTGACAGCTGCCTCTGATCATTAAGATTTTTTTGTCTTTCTTCATATCCTTCTATATAAAAATATCTTGAAGAATCGGGTGTGTGAATTTCATCAATAAGCAAAATCTCTCCATCTTTGGATTTACCAAATTCATATTTTGTATCAACCAAAATTAAGCCTCTATCACTAGCTATTTTTGAACCTTTTTCAAAGAGTATATTGGTATAACTTTCAATTTTTTTATAATCACTTTCAGAAATAAGACCTTTATCTAAAATTTCCTCTTTTGATATATCCTCGTCATGACCATTTGAAGATTTTGTTGATGGAGTAATTATTGGGGCTTGAAAAGGATCATTTTCATTCATATTATCAGGCATTTTTACACCAGAAATATATCTTTTACCTTTTTTATATTCTCTTGCCGCGTGTCCGGATAAATATCCTCTAATTATCATTTCTACCTTGTATGGCTCACACTTTTTTCCTATTGAAACAATTGGATCAGGAGAAGATATTAGCCAGTTTGGCACAAGGTTTTTTGTTGAATTAAGCATATGTAATGAAATTTGATTTAAAATTTGACCTTTATACGGAATCCCTTTTGGAAGGACAACATCAAATGCAGAAAGACGATCAGTTGTTATTATAACTAACAAATCATTTTCAAGAGATATAACTTCCCTTACTTTACCTTTATATTTTGATAATTGATTAGGTAATTCAAAGCTGGTTGATAATAAAGTGCTCATGTCAATTCAATTATATGCTGTAATGATTTTCTTTACAAGTTTGTGTCTAATTACATCTTTTTCATCAAGATTTAAAATTTTGATACCACTAGTTTTTTTAAGAATATTAAGGGCTTCATTTAAACCAGATTTAATTTTTTTAGGAAGGTCTACTTGGCCTGGGTCACCAGTTATAATGAATTTTGCTTCAGGTCCCATTCTAGTAAGAAACATTTTCATCTGTGAATGTGTAGCATTTTGGGCTTCATCCAAAATAACAAAAGCATTATTCAGAGTCCTTCCTCTCATGAATGCCAGAGGCGAAATTTGAATTATTCCTCTTTCAAGATACGAATGAAGCTTTTCTGTTGGAATCATGTCATAAAGGGCATCGTATAGTGGTTGAATATATGGATCTAATTTATTTTTTATATCACCAGGTAAAAATCCCAAGTTTTCTCCTGCCTCCACAGCGGGTCTAGTTAATATAATTCTTTTAATTTTTTTTTCTTTTAGAGCTTTTACTGCTAACGCAACGCTAGTATAAGTTTTTCCGGTTCCTGCAGGACCTACTACGAACAACATGTCATATTTTTTTGATAATTCAACAATCCTAATTTGATTTTTGGTCTTAGCCCTAATTAAATTTCCCTTTACTCCATATGTGATTATCTCGTCTGTCTTGGGAATAAATTCAAAATTATTAGAATCTGAACTAAGAACTTCATCTAAAATATTAGAAGAAATATTATTGTATTTTATGTAATAGTTTATAAGTGAGTTAAATTTAATTTTAAAATTGTCTAACTCTGATTTATCACCGAAGGCTTTAACAAAAGACCCTCTAAATACTAATTTCAACTTAGGAAATGTTTCTTTTATTTTACTTAATGTTTGACCATTACCAAAAAAACTTTGAGGATTGATTTCCTTAAATTCAATTTTTATCTCGTTCAATTAAAATAAATTATTTTTCTAGTATTTGTAAGTTTGTAAGCAAATTAACATTTTTCAAAATAAAAACTAAATTTAAATTAAATTCTTTATGTCAATAATTACTTTAACAACTGATTTTGGAACTAAAGATTATTTTGTTTCTGTAATAAAGGCTTCAATCTATAAGGAAATCCCTAGTGCTAATGTAATAGATATTTCAAATTCAATAAGTCCATTCAATCATTCTGAGGCCGCATATATTTTAAAAAATTCATATTCCGCATTCCCAAAAAAATCTATCCATATTGTCGGTGTTGATTCTGAATTTTCACCTGAAAATAAACATATGTTGATGAGCTTTGATGATCATTACTTTATAGGTGCTAACAATGGGATTTTTTCGTTATTGTTGGAAGGAAGAAAATATGACAAGTTAATAGAAATTAATATACACGAATTATCTGTTAGTTCATTTCCTGTGTTAGATGTATTTGTTAAGGTTGCAGGACACCTAAGCAGAAAAGGAAATATGGAGGTGGTTGGAATTGAAACTAAAAAATTAAAAGAAATAGTTAATGTTAATCCGGTGCTTAATGAATCCAAAACTCAATTAATTGGAAGTGTTATTTATATAGACAACTTTGGTAATGTAGTTACAAACATTAAAAAAAAATATTTTTTAGATGTACGTAAATCAAGAGATTTCATTATTTATGCAAACAGTGTAAAATTTCAAAAAGTTTATAACTCGTATTCCGAAGCTATTGATTTTGATATTCCTAAAATCAAAAGGGAAGAAGAAGGGAAAAAGATTGCAATTTGGAATTCAGCCGGATATTTAGAAATTGCAATATACAAGAGTAATCCTTCAAAGGTAGGAAGTGCAAACAGCTTATTTGGTCTAGAGTTTAGAACCACTATAACTGTTGAATTTTTATAGAACAAATAATTTTATACTATCGAAAATTCTATGAAAATTATTGTTTTTGTATAAAAACTTAATTTAGTAATTCACCCTTTTTTTTATAAAATATAATGGTAATAACTTTTTGCAACTAAGTTTTATTATCTATTTCATTAAACTTATATTTGATATAATATAATATTAATGAAATTTATAGTTTCAAGTCATATTCTTTTAAAAAAGTTACAAATACTTTTAGGCGTAGTTAATACAACAAATACTTTACCTATACTGGATAACTTTTTATTTCAAATAAATAAAAATTCTTTAAAAATTACATCTTCTGATTTGGAGACCACAATGTCAACTATTATCGAAATTGAATCGGAGAGTTCTGGGGAAATCGCTGTGCCAGCTAAATTATTAGTTGATGCTTTAAAGAACTTTGCTGAACAACCTCTTACATTTTCCACTCAAGAGGAAAGTGTTCTAGAGATAAATGCAAATGATGGCAAATATAGAATATCGTTTGTTCCAGCAGAAGAATTTCCAAAACCAATTGAAATAAAAGACTCTTCGTTAACTTCTCTAAGTGCTGGAATTCTTTCCAAAGCAATAAATTCTACTATTTTTGCCACTGGAAATGATGATTTAAGGCCGGTTATGAGTGGGGTTTTTTTTCAATTTAGTTCTGAAAATATAACTCTGGTTGGAACCGATGCACACAAACTAGTAAGATATGTAAGAAATGATATAACTTCCGATGGTAATTCTGAATTCATAATGCCTAAAAAAGCTTTGCAGGTTTTAAAAAATATTTTAAGTGACTTTGAAAATGATCTCTCAATAGAATTTAATGAAACTAATGCAAAATTTACATTTGAAAATTATACACTTAGCTGTAGATTGATAGAAGGGAAATATCCAAATTACGAAGCCGTTATACCAAAAGAAAATCCAAATAGACTTGTAATAGAAAGAGTTTTGTTACTCAATTCTGTAAGAAGAGTAGGTGTTTTTTCAAACAAAAGTACAAATCAAATTAAATTTAAAATTGCTGGGTCTGAAATGAATATTTCTGCTGAAGATTATGATTATAGCAACAAGGCCGAAGAGAGAGTTAGTTGCAATTATAATGGTGATGATATTGAGATAGGTTTTAATTCCAGGTTTTTAATTGATATGTTAAACAATTTGGATTGTAACGAAATTTGTTTGTCAATGTCACTCCCAAATAAAGCTGGGATAATAACTCCCAATAATAAAGATGATAATAATGAAGAAATAACTATGTTAATTATGCCAGTAATGCTTAATAGTGACTAAAGCGCTGGAATTGCTTGAGACATAGTTTTATAGGTTCCATTGTTAAGTTTTTCCCTAATTGATGAAAAGGCCTCCAGTGTAATTTCAGTGTCTTTTATTGTGTGTGACGCAGTTGGTATTAATCTTAATAGTATCAGTCCTCTTGGAATAACTGGATAAACTACTATAGAACAAAAAATTCCATAA
This sequence comes from uncultured Bacteroidota bacterium, assembly GCA_902593075.1. Classification (GTDB taxonomy): domain Bacteria; phylum Bacteroidota; class Bacteroidia; order Flavobacteriales; family Flavobacteriaceae; genus TMED96. The sequence continues at coordinate 19,460 of CACJHA010000012.1, read as the reverse complement.
TTCTCTCTTAAATCCTTAACCAACACCATAGCTTCAGGTATACTTCCTTTTAAATAAACAGGTGTTACACAGCTTTGGGTATTACCAATATCAAAACCTCTATTTTTAAGTCCCTCCTGAAGTGAATAAACATTTTCCCATAACCTCTTTTTAAATTCTGGTCTTGATTTCATCATTTCTATCCTTTTGATAATACCATAAACCAAAACACTTTGCAAGGATTTTGCAAACATTTGAGAACGCATATTGTATTTAAGGAAATCAATTACTTCTTTAGAACCCGCAATAAAAGCTCCAGTTGAAGCAATTGATTTTGCAAAAGTTGCAAAATATACATCAATTTGATCCTGAACACCTTGCTCATCACCTGTTCCAGATCCATTTTTTCCTAAAGTTCCAAAACCATGAGCATCATCAACTAAAAATCTAAATTTATATTTTTCTTTTAATTCAACTATTTCTTTTAACTTACCTTGCTCACCCCTCATTCCAAAAACACCTTCAGAAATAACCAAAATACCTCCATCACTATTATTTGCAACCTTAGATGCTCTAATAAGGTTTTTTTCTAAACTTTCTATGTCATTATGTCTATAAGTGAAACGTTTTCCTAAATGAAGTCTTACACCGTCAATAATACAGGCATGGGAGTCGTTATCATAAACTATAACATCATTTTTAGAGACTAGTGTGTCTATTGTAGATAATATACCCTGATATCCAAAATTCAAGACATATGATGACTCCTTGTTTACTAAATCAGAAAGAATTTTTTCTAACTTTTCATGTAATTCTGTGTGACCAGACATCATTCTTGCGCCCATGGGATGTGCTGAACCAAATTTCTGTGCTGCTTCTGAATCTATTTCTCTTACCTCAGGGTTATTAGCGAGTCCTAAGTAGTCATTAACACTCCAAGTAATAACTTCTTTACCATTAAACTTCATTCTATTAGAAATAGGTCCCTCTAATTTTGGAAAAACAAAATATCCTTCAGCGATTGAAGCCCATTTACCTAATGGCCCCTTATTTTCAATAATTCTTTGAAATAAATCTTTCATTTTTCTACGAATATATTTTAATTATTATATATATTCAACTTTAGACTGGTTTTCAAATAGACCATACTGATTAAATCCTTGTTCTAACATCCATTTTTCACTATAAATTTTACTAAGATATCTTGAACCATGATCTGGAAAAATTACAACCACACAACTTTCTTTAGAAAATTTATTTTTCTTATTTAATAATCTTATTGCCTCAAAGGCAGCACCAGAAGTGTAACCTACAAATATCCCTTCTTCCTTTGTGATTTTTCTAGCCATATAAGCGCTTTTTTCGTCAGTTACTTTTATAAATTCATCGATCAACTCAAAATTGGTTGTACTGGGTATATGATTTTTCCCTAATCCTTCAATTCTATATGGGTATATTTCATTAGGATCTAGTTCGTTAGTTTCATGATATTTTTTTAAAACAGAACCGTATGCATCAACACCAATTATTTTTACAGTAGGATTCATTTTTTTTAAATATTTTGCACAACCCGAAATAGTACCACCAGTACCACTGCACGCTACCAGATGAGTTATTTTGCCCTTAGTCTGCTTCCAAATCTCAGGGCCTGTGGTTTTATAATGAGCTTGTACATTTAATTCATTGAAATATTGATTTATATAAATAGAATTTTTAGTCTCATTTAATAATTTTTTTGCAACCTGATGATAAGACCTTGGGTCACCAGCTTTAACATTTGCTGGACACACATATACTTCTGCACCTAGCGCTCTTAACATATTAATTTTGTCATTTGAACATTTTGAGTTTACTGCTAAAACACACTTATAACCTTTAATTATTGCTACCATTGCTAAACTAAAACCTGTATTACCAGAGGTGGTCTCGATTATTGTAGATTCTTTAACGATTTTGCCCTGTTTCTCTAAATCCTCGATAATATGTAATGCAATTCTATCTTTATTTGAATGTCCAGGATTGAATGCTTCCCATTTTGCAAAATAAGTTCCTTTATAATTTGATGCAATTTTATTTAATTTAATTAGAGGAGTTTCTCCTATAAGCTTGAGCAAATTAGGATAAATTTCAGGATTTAAATTCATTCTAAACGGTATTAAAACGGTGCAAATTTAAATAATTTATTTTTTGTTCTCAAGTCCTAAAAGAAAAGCGTATTTCTTTGAGGTTTCTTTAAGAGAATTAAATCTTCCTGAAGAACCTCCGTGGCCAGCTTCCATATTTGTATCTAGATAAATTTTATTAATGTTATTAGAATTTAGCCTAAGTCTTGCAACCCATTTTGCAGGCTCCCAATATTGAACTTGGGAATCGTACAAACCGGATGTTATGAGTAAATTTGGGTAGGTTTGTTTTTTAATGTTATCATAAGGAGAATAAGATTTTATATATTCATAATATTTTTTATTTTTAGGATTTCCCCATTCATCAAATTCTCCAGTAGTTAAGGGTATACTTTCGTCTAGCATTGTCGTAACCACGTCAACAAAAGGAACTGCAGCAATTACACCTTTGTACAAATCTGGGGCTTCATTTACAACAAAACCCATAAGCAAACCACCAGCAGATCCCCCATAGGCATATAAATGTTCGGAAGATGTATAATTTTGATCTATTAAATAATTTGATACATCAATAAAATCAAAAAATGTATTTTTTTTGTTCAACATTTTACCATCATCATACCATTTTCTTCCTAAATACTCACTCCCCCTAATGTGGGCAATGGCATAAATAAAACCTCTATCCACCAAACTTAAAATATTAGATGAAAAAGATGGATCTATTGTAGACCCATAGGAACCATAGCCATATAGTAATAATGGGGTATTCGAATTAATTTCAATATTTTTTTTAAATAAGATTGAAACAGGTATTTTTTTACCATCTCTGGAGTCAACCCAGATTCTTTTTGAAGTATATTTATTTATTTCAAAATCACCCAGTATTAGTTGCTCTTTAAGAACCTCTTTTTTTAAAGTATTCATATCTATTTGAATAATTTGACTTGGCTGAGTCACTGAAGAGAAAACATACCGAAGATAATTTGTATCAAACTCTAGGTTGGTTGAGGTGTAAGTTGTATAAGTTTCACTATCCATATCTATTTCTATTGTATTTGAATCCTTCCAATTTCTAATAAATATTTTGGTAAGTCCGTTTATTCTCTCAGTTGTTACCCAAAAATTTTTAAACAAATCAATATCTTCTAGAAGCACATCTTCTCTATGCGGTAAAAAAGTTTTCCAATTTTGCTTTGAAGGATTTGATATTGGAACAACATCAATTTTAAAATTTTTTGCATTGTCAGCATTTGAGTATATATAGAAATTATTTTTAAAATGTGAAATACTATATTCTAATCCCTCTATTCTTGTTTGAACGAATTTAAAGTCGTCAAGAGGTTTGGACGCGTCCAAAAACTGATATTCAGTAGTAAGGGAGCTAAATGATCCAATAAAAATATAAGAATCTGATTTTGATTTACTCACAAAAGTATTAAATGTACTATCTTTTTCCCTATAAATTAGCTTATCCGAATCCTTGCCCTGAATTATTGATTGTCTAAAAACACTCTCTGCTCTTAATGTTTTTGAATTCTTTTTAGTATAAAAAATATGTTCATTATCATTAGCCCAAACACCATACCCAGTTGTGTTTTTTATGTGTGTGTTTAATAACTCTCCGGATTCTAGATCTTTTATCATAAGGGTATATTTGCGCCTTGATAAAGTGTCAACACCAAATACAACTTTTTTATTATCAGGGCTTATATTAATCCCAACTAACTTAAAATAATCATAATCCTTTGCAAGTTTATTACAGTCAAATAAAATTTCTTCAGTGGCAGACAGATTTTCTTTTTTTCTAGTATAAATAGGGTATTGTTTGTTTTTTTCATAGCGAGTTATATACCAGTAACCATTATAGAAATAAGGTGCAGAAGAGTCATCCTCTTTTATTTTACTCCTCATTTCAGTGAATAACTTATTTTCTAAACTTTTTAGATGCTTAGTTGAGTTTTTATAATAATCATTTTCTCTTTCCAAATAGTCAATAACTTCTGGGTCATCTGGATTATTAAGCCAATAAAATTCATCAACTCTAATATCATTATGGATTTTATGCTGATATTCCTTTATTTCAGCTTTTGGTGGATCAGATTCTTGTTCTTGATTCATTATTTTTTTTTCAGTACAACCAAATAGTAATATAAAAATCACAAAAGTTGCAATATTATAAATTCTATTATCCATTAGCAATTTGAATTAACATAACTTTTTAAGTGATTCCAAAACATATTCATGTTGTTTTTCAGTATAGTCTCTGTGAGTAACCATTCTTAGCTTTTGTTTATCCATATTTATAATTTTTATTTTCGAATTGTTCATTTTTTTAATAAAATGGTTTTTTAAATTTTCTTTTTCAAATTCAAAAATAATAATATTAGTTTCAACTGGATAAATCTTTTTTACTCCCCTTACTTCTATTAGTGTTTTGGACAATTCTTTTGCTTTTCTATGATCTTCTTGTAATCTTTCCCAATTATTTTCTATACCATAAATTGCTGCAGCTGCAAGATAACCTGATTGTCTCATCCCACCACCTAAAATTTTTCTAACTCTAAGTGCTTTTTCATAATTTTTTTTTGAACAAATAAGTGCAGACCCAACTGGTGCTCCCAAACCCTTGCTAAAACAAACTGATATTGTGTCGAACATTCCACCATAGTCAGAGGGTTTTGAATCCGTTGCAATCATTGCATTCCACAATCTTGCTCCATCTAAATGAATTGGAAAACCATATTTATCACAAATTTTATTTATTTTTTTTAATTCTCTTATATCGTAACATGCTCCCCCACCCTTGTTTGTGGTATTTTCAATTGAAACTAATGATGTTCTTGGCGAGTGATAAAAATCACTTGGATTTATTTTTTCTTCAACTTGTTCAGCATTAATTCTACCTCTATCTCCCTCAATTAAAGAACAGGAAACACCACTATTAAAACTTACACCACCTCCTTCATAATTAAAAATATGAGAGAAATGATCACATATTAATTGATCGCCTGGCTGTGTGTGAATTTTTATAGCCGTTTGATTTGCCATAGTTCCGGAGGGAAAATAAAGCGCAGATTCTTTACCAAATAACTTACATAGCATTAACTCTAGTTTATTTACAGTTGGATCTTCCTTAAAAACATCATCACCTACTTCAGCACTTAACATATAGTCAATCATTTTACTATCTGGTTTTGTGACTGTATCACTTATTAAATTGACATATGTTTTCATCTATTCACAACTAAGAGTTTGACCAATAGGAGACCCATCTGGAATTTTTAATTTCGATTTGGATTCAAACTGTAATTTACCTTCGAAAAATCGTTTTAAAATAAACTTAAAATAATCATTTTGTTTATTGTCAAAATTTTCAAAAAAGGTATTTAACTCATGAAGTTTATTCAATACAATTGATTTAACTTCAACTGGAGAATTTTTGTCTTCAAATAAATCGATTATTTTAAAAATTAAATTATCACGTATAGTTAAGTCTATTTGCTCGACATTATCTTTAGTTGTGGTTTTAAAAAATTTATTGATTATAAAATCTAAACTTTCATTTAATCCAAGCTGGTTTTTATAGTAAACTTTCTGCTGTGCAAGTCTGGTTGCTCTTTCTGAATTTAAAATAAAGGAGAAAATTAGGTCACTTAAAGAATTTACTGGACTTAATAAGTCAAAAGTTGGTCCAGTAAACCCTGAAAAACTTTCACGAGATTTACTCGATCCAAATGCAAAAGGTGGTAAAAACTCTAGTATTTTTTTTGGAATTATTACATGATTTTGGTTTAATGATTCACATAATGCGTTAAGGGCATCTCTTTGAATAACTTCATTTACAGGTGAAACTTTTTCATTTGATATGCCTTTTACTGAATAATTAAAGTTTTGTCCACCAATTAGTTTTGAAACAGCTTCAATTTGGTATCTATGAAGAAAGTATATTGGAACAAGCCTGTCTCTAAGTATTGAAATTGGATCACCTTTTTTTAGTTGGTGCATTGAAAAATTATCCATTGCGACTTTTCTCACTTTGAGTAAGTGGTTAAACTCTTTTATAGGGTTTGAACCATTATCCCAAAGATGAGCATTTGGGTGGGCTCCACCTATGGGTCTCGCATCTTTGTCGGTTATAAACCTCTGACCCTTACTATAACTATCATTTAAAATTTTATTTAATTGATTTTGTTCATTTTGTTCTGTTGGAAAATCTTGGTAAGAGTAAAGTACGGATGTTTTATCCCATTCACCAATTCCTTCATCGTAAGCATTATCAAGTTTAATTTCACCATTTACAAGTTCAATTAATGGGTGTGGATAATCCATAACTGACTCCCTATTATTAACACTTGACGCAAAGTTGTGAGCAAAGCCAAGTGTGTGACCAATTTCGTGGGCAGATAATTGTTTAATTCGATTAATTGACATATTCAACATTTCTATATCATTTTCATCAGTATATTTATATGGATCTTTTGACAGAGATTGTGCAATCATAAAATCCTGACGTATTCTTAAACTTCCTAAACTAACATGTCCCTTTATGATTTCTCCTGTCCTAGGATCTACAACACTTGATCCATAACTCCACCCTCGGGTTGATCTGTGAATCCACTGAATTACATTATATCTTACATCAAGGGGATCAACGTTTTCTGGCAAAATTTCTATCCTGAAAGCATTTTTATATCCGGCATTTTCAAATGCTTGGTTCCACCACATTCCTCCTTCTATGAGGGCAGATCTCACAGGTTCGGGTGTCCCGTTATCTAAATAGTAAATTATGGGTTCAATAGCTTCGCTTATACTCTCAGAGGGGTTTTTCTTCTTCAATCTGTGTCTTAATATGTAAGTTTTCTTTGTTGTTTCATTTACCGGTGTAGAATAATCAAAAAAATGAAGTCCATTGGCTCCAGATCTAGGGTCAAATTCACGAGGAATGTAATTTTTGTCTGGCAGCTCAACGAAAGAATGGTGCTGATGAACTGTAACACTTTTCGGAGAGGGTGTAACTGTTTGCAGTAGTTTTCCTGTTGGAATTCCAGAAAATGTAAGCATTACATCAAACTCAGTATTTTTAGGGAAATTTTTAGTTCTTTCTAAAAAAATAGCAGATCTGTTTTTATCTATCATATAAGTACCCTCTCCTCTTTTTTCTAATCTGTCTGAAACACCGTGCATATCTTGCATTAGAAAAGGAGTAAGATCAATAAAAATGTCTGTATTTGTAGATTTATAAATATTAAAACCAAAAAGGACAGACTTCGCAAATGCCTCATCAATAGATTTTTTTTCGAGCTTGTTGCTAGAACTACTTCTAAAAATTAGATTTGGTTGAATCAGCATTATTTTGTTCCCCATCTTCTTAAAATAAACTAATCTTTCTTCTCCAAGTTGCCCTCTATCGAGACCAATATCATTACTACCAATTCCTTGACTTAGGCTACTTACATATAAAAATTCTTTCTCTAAATGTTTGGATTTATTTAATTTTAAAATTATACGACCATCTTCAGAACTATATGAAAATTCAAAAAAACCTTTGAGTACTTTTTCCTGTAGCTGAAAAGAATTAGAATAATCAAATACTAAGTTATTGGAATTCTCAAATGAATAAAGGTTAAAATTTAAAAAAAACAGTAAAAAAAATATGATTTTAAAACGCATTATTTTTATATTTTAGGTATACTTAAAATTAAAGAAAAAAAGAACAGTAAATTTATTTTTTAAATTTAAATGCAAATGATTTCAAATGATCAAAAACTAGATCTTAAAAAGCGACTGGATGCGTTAAGGGGGTATCTTTGACATCGATGGGAAACTTGATGCGCTAAAAAAAATAGAACTCATTATTTCAAAATCAGACTTTTGGAATGACTCAAAAGAAGCTGAAATGGTTATGAAAAAAATGAAAACTATTAAAAAGTGGATTACTGAATTCAATCAAATTCAAACCATTTTCGATGACATTGAAATTCTTTGTGAATATCATGAACAAGGAGAAAATACAACCGACGAAATTGAAAAATCCTATTCTAAATGCATAAAACACCTTGAAGATTTAGAGTTTAAGAACATGCTTTCAAATGAAGGGGATAATTTGAGTGCAATTGTTCAAATTAATGCTGGAGCTGGAGGTACAGAGAGTTGTGACTGGGCTGAAATGCTTATGAGAATGTATTTAATGTGGGGGGAAAAGAATTCATTCAAGTTAAAGGAACTAAATAATCAATCTGGGGATGTTGCAGGAATTAAAACCGTTACAATTCAAATAGAGGGTGACTATGCCTTTGGGTGGCTTAAAGGAGAAAATGGGGTTCACAGGTTGGTGCGAATTTCTCCTTTTGATAGTAATGCAAAACGTCATACTTCTTTCGCATCAGTTTATGTTTATCCACTAGTTGATGAGGAAATTGAAATTGAAATCAATCCATCCGATCTCAAATGGGAAACTATGAGGTCAAGCGGAGCTGGTGGTCAAAGTGTCAATAAAATTGAAACAGCAGTGAGATTAAAACATTTACCTACAGGTATAATTGTTGAGAACTCAGAGAGTCGTTCTCAACTTGATAATAAAAATAAAGCATTACATCTTCTTAAATCTCAGTTGTATCAAATTGAACTAAAAAAAAGAACATCGGAAAGAGACAAAATTGAAGCTTCAAAAAAGAAAATTGAATGGGGTTCTCAAATCAGAAACTATGTTTTTCACCCATATAAATTGGTAAAAGACTTAAGAAGTAATTGTGAGGTCTCAGATGTAGAATCTGTTATGGATGGTAATCTTGACGTATTCCTTAAAGAATTTTTAATGCAATCAGGAGCAAAAGATGAAAAATAAATCAATTAAAAATATAATTTTTGATTTAGGAGGAGTTTTAATTGATTGGAATCCAGATTATGTTTTTAAAAAACTAATAAAAAAGAAAACAGATCGTGAATTTTTCTACGAAAAAGTTTGCACATTTGAGTGGAATGAAAATCAGGATATGGGATATCCTTTAAAAAAAGCAACAAGAGAAAGAATAAAATTATTCCCTGAATATGAAAAATTAATTCTCGCATATTATGGAAGATGGAAAGAAATGCTTGGTGGTGAAATTTCAGGAACCGTCGAAATATTAAAAAATCTTTATCTGAAAGAAAAATTTAAACTCATTGGTTTGACTAATTGGAGCTCAGAAACTTTTCCAATTGCTTTAAAAAAATTTAAATTTTTAAGATTATTTTCAGGAATTGTAGTTTCAGGAGAAGAAAAAACTAGAAAACCTTTTGATGAAATATATCAATTAACAATCAACAGATATAATTTGAATTGTGACGAAACAGTCTTTATTGATGACAATCAAAGAAATATCAATGCTGCTATTGATTTTGGAATAAAAAAAAGTATTCTTTTTAAAAATCCAGAAAATTTAGAGGCTGATTTAAAAAAACTTAAAATATTATGAAATATATAATTTACCACAACCCTAGGTGTAGAAAATCAAGAGAAGCTCTAAAATATCTTCAAGATAAAAAATACGATTTTGAGATTAGAGATTACATTAAAAACCTTCTATCAGTTGAAGAAACGTTGGACTTAATAGACTCTTTAAAAATTAAACCTATTGAATTGGTAAGGAAAAACGAAGCGATTTGGAAAGAAAATTTTAAAAACAAAGATTTAGATGATAATCAAATTATAAATGCTCTTTCAAAATATCCAAAACTAATTGAAAGGCCAATAGTTACAAAGGGTAAAAGTTCCATAATTGCAAAACCAATTGATAAACTGTTAAACTTTATGTAAAAAAAAAATTACTCAGAAAAAATGTCGAGTTTTGCATAAAATTTTTGTTTGAAAAAATCACTCCTTTTACTGGTTTTCTTTTTTGTGGCTTTAAACACTAAAGCTCAGAGAAATTTTCCATCTGGAGTTAAAAAAATATTTATTACAGGTAAAGTAATCGATATTGATACTGGACAACCCCTAGAATATGCAACTATTTCATTTAAAAATCCAAACGCTCCTAAATTAAATCAAGGAGGTATCACCAATCAAAATGGAGTTTTTAAAATCGAAATAATTCCTGGTAAATACGATATTATAACTGAATATATTTCATTTGAAAAAAATATTGATAAAGGAATTGTTTTAAATAGTTCAAAAAATATCGGTGAAATAAAATTGAAAATTTCTATATCTAATTTAGATGAAGTTGAATTAATTGGAGAACAAACTCAAGTAGAAATAAGATTAGACAAAAGAGTTTACAATGTAGGAAAAGATATAACTGTTAGAGGAGGTAGCGTATCTGATGTCATGAATAATATTCCTTCTGTGTCGGTTGATCCTGAAGGAAATATTTCTTTACGAGGAAATGGTAATGTAAGGATTTTAATAAATGGTAAGCCATCTGGTTTAGTTGGCTTATCCGGTCCTCAGGGACTGCGACAACTTCCTGCTGAATCAATTGAGAAAGTAGAGGTAATAACATCACCTTCAGCTAGATATGAAGCTTCTGGAACAGCAGGAATTCTTAATATAATCCTTAAAAAACAAAATTTAGAGGGCTTTAATGGATCATTAGCATTGAATTCTGGTTTTCCAAGAGCCGTAGGAAGTAATTTGAATATGAATTTTAGAAAAAACAAACTAAATTTTTTTTCAACGATAAGTGTAAATGACTCAAAATCACTAGGAGGTGGTTTATTTGATAGCGAATATTTTAATGGTATCAATCCTAGTACATTTACATACGAGGATAGGGATTATGATAGGGTAAGAAAAAGAGTTTTCTTAAACCTTGGTGGGGAATATTATTTTAACAATGAAACTTCTCTGACAATTAGTGGTTTTACGAGAAATTCTGATAATCTAAGCAATAATTCCACCATTATACAGGACCTTGACCAAAACAAGGAAATATTAAATGAATTTGGAAGATTTCAAGATGAAGAAGAAGATGATATATCAAGCCAATTGACCTTTAACTTTACAAAAAAATTTAATAAAAAGGGCCACGAACTGGTAATTGAGTTTCAGACGGAGAGAAGTACTGAGGATGAAAGTGATTATGCATCAAATACAAATACTTTTGACCAATCATCAATTACAGATGAGACTCAACAAAGAAAACTACTTCAAATAGACTATGTTTATCCTATTGATAAAAATACTCAATTCGAGCTTGGGTATCGGGGTAATTTTACCGATTTAAATACAGATTATAACGTTTTAGATATTAGGAATAATGAAACAATAAGAAATTTAAATTTGTCAAACATATTCGTTTTTAGTCAAGATGTAAATGCTTATTATACTCAATTTGGAAAAAAAATAAATAAATTTTCATACCTACTAGGCCTTAGAGCAGAAACCACTGATCTTCAATTTAATCAGAAAACCTCTCAGGAGTCAAATCAAAAAAAATATACAGACTTATTCCCAACTGTTAATTTATCATACGAGTTTAGTAACTCTGAAAATATTACACTAGGATACAGTCGGAGAATTAGAAGACCCCGTTCTTGGTCATTAAATCCCTTTCAATCCATTACGAGTCTTACTTTTTTTAGACAAGGCAATCCAGATTTAGACCCCTCCTATTCTAATTCATATGATTTGGGATATTTAAAAAGAATGAAAAAAATTACCTTCAGCGGTTCACTATATTTTCAAAAAGAGACAGACGTTATTCAAAGAATCACAGAAGAAACGGGGGAAATAGTTAGGGTGAGTGAAAATCCAATAGTTGATGTACCGGCACTAAGATTTACTTCCATTAATTTATCGGAAAATATAAGAACAGGGACCGAGTTTACTCTTACCTACACACCCAAAAGAACCGTCAGAGTAAGTGGAAATTTTAACCTTTTTAATTCTGAAACTATTGGTAGCTATAAAGGTGACTCGTTTGATGCAAGAATTTTGACCTGGTTTGCAAGAATTAATTCAAGTTTTCCACTCCCACTTGGAACAAATGCTCAAATAAATGGTTATTATAGAGGACCAAGGGAAAATGCTCAAAGAAAAACTAAAGGTCTAGTTGGTTTTTCGGGAGCAATAAATAAGCAGATTTTTAAAAAGAAAGGTACAATTTCATTTAGGGCTTCAGATATATTTAATTCACAAATTTCAAGAAGTACAACTTTAACCGATAGTTTTGAAAATTATACAGAATTTCAATGGAGAGCACCTACATACATACTAACACTTACTTACAGAGTTAACGAAAATAAATCTAATAGAAGAAGAAATTCACGCCAATACAATTCAGATGGACAAGAATTTGAATTTTAGATTAAATAAGTTTAAACTAAGATTTTTTAGAAGAGGTCTTGCCTTTAATCCATTCTAGAAAAGTTCCAGTTAACCAATAGGGTATAATAAATAATAGCAAAAAAAACATTAGCCAAAATCCTATTGTGAGTATTCCCAGAAATGATAAAAAACCTAAATATTGATCAAATTCAAACATATTTATTAATATACTTCAAATTTAATTTATTTTTCTAAATAAAATTTCTGTTTTTTTAAAAAAATAATTTGGTGAATTTAAAAATTTAAGCTGAGAAAAATTTGTTGTAATTTTATAAAATAATTTTTGATGAAATACAGGATAGAAAAAGATACAATAGGTGAAGTAAAGGTTCCAGAGAATGTCTATTGGGGTCCACAAACTGAAAGATCTAGACAAAATTTTAAAATTGGAACATCAAAGTCAATGCCAATTGAAATTATTTATGGTTATGCGTACTTGAAAAAATCGGCTGCAATGGCAAATCACGAGCTTGGCGTTTTGGAGAAAAATAAAAAAGATTTAATCGTGAAAGTTTGTGATGAAATTATCGAGGGAAAGCTTGACGATCACTTCCCTCTTGTTATTTGGCAGACTGGATCTGGTACTCAAACGAATATGAATATTAATGAGGTAATTTGTAATAGAGCACATGTAATTCTTGGAAATAAATTGGGAGCTGGAAAAAAAGAATTATCCCCTAATGATGATGTTAATATGTCACAATCCTCAAATGATACATTCCCTACATCTATTCATATTGCAACATATCTAAAATTAAAGGAAGTTACAATCCCTGGGATTGAAAATCTATTAAGTTCATTAAAAACAAAAGCTAAAGAATTTGAAAAAATCGTTAAAATTGGTAGAACGCACCTTATGGATGCAACTCCTGTTACTTTGGGTCAAGAGTTTTCTGGATATTCTTCTCTAATAGAGTACGGTTTAGATTCACTAAAATTTTCTCTAAACCACCTATCTGAAATCGCTTTAGGTGGAACAGCAGTTGGAACGGGAATTAATACTCCGAATGGATACAGCGACTGTGTTGCTCGTTATATATCTAAGTCAACAAACATAAAGTTTGTAACTGCCAAAAATAAATTTGAAGCAATATCCTCAAATGATGCAATTGTTGCTGTTCACAATTCATTAAAACAATTAGCAATATCTCTAAATAAAATTGCAAATGATATTAGACTTATGGGCTCTGGACCTAGGTCAGGCATTGGCGAAATCTACTTACCTGCAAATGAACCTGGAAGTTCTATAATGCCAGGAAAAGTAAATCCAACTCAATGCGAAGCATTAACAATGGTTTGTGCTCAAATTATGGGAAATGATGTTTCTATAGGAATTGGCAACACACAGGGGCATTTCGAGTTAAACGTTTTTAGACCCCTAATTGCAAAGAATATTTTGGAGTCGTCTCAAATATTAGGTGACGCTTGTAAAAGCTTTAGTGAAAATTGTGTTTCTGGAATTAAACCCAACTTGGAAAAAATTGATGAACTATTAAACAATTCCCTAATGCTAATTACTGCTTTAAATACTAAAATAGGATATTATAAATCAGCTGAAATAGCCAATTTCGCATTCAAAGAAAATATTTCTCTTAAAGAAGCAGCAAAAAAATTAAACTATGTTTCAGAAGAAGACTTTGATAAGTGGGTCAAGCCTGAAGATATGACGGGTAATGACAAAAATTAGCTTTAAAAAGTTTTCAAAAATTGATTCTGAAAAATTCAAGTCATTAAACCTAGAATGGTTAAATAGATATTTTAAAGTTGAACCAATTGACGAACTAGTTCTCAATAATCCCAAGAGAGAAATTATCGATAAAGGCGGCTTCATTTTCATGATTGAAAAAAAATCTGACATCATTGGAACTTTTGCATTCATTAAGAAAAGTGAAAAGATTTATGAATTTAGTAAAATGGCGATAATACCTGATGAAAGAGGAAACGGGTATGGCAACAAAGCTATGAGGTTTTTAATCCAATTTGCAAAAAACAAAAAGTGGTCAAGGTTAATTCTTTATTCGAATACAAAACTTAAAAATTCAATTCATTTGTATAGAAAATACGGATTTAAAGAAATACCTATAGAAAAAAATCTTATATATTCAAGAGGAAACATAAAGATGGAGTTAAGTTTAATCCACTAAAAAATCTTCAATAATTTTTAGGCTTTCATAGGGTTTCTCTTCCATTGGAATGTGTCCAGTCTCATTCATAATGGAAACCCTAGATCTTTTGATCATTGTTTTAAATTTTTGTGCAAACTTCACATTTATCCATTCATCATTTTTTCCCCATAATATAAGAGTTGGGGATTCAATTTTATTTAATCTTGATGTATGGTCTTTATAATTAATTGAGGCTCGATCAATGAATGCCTGTCTATTACCTTGTCTTAAGTTTAATTTATAATATCTGTTAATAATTGATTTTGATATAAGTTTATCATCATAATAAACCTCTTTTAAAGACTTTTTTATTAAAAATTTAGGTGATGTTTTTTTTATTAAGAAGTTTAAAAAACTATTTCTTGCTATTTTAATTACAAAAGGGATCTCGTCGAATTCAAATCCAGATGAATTAATCAAAATTAATTTTTTTACTTTTTTATCATAAAATGAAGTATAAAGCCAAGCAATTGAACCCCCTAGGGAATTTCCGGCAAGATAAAACTTTTTAACTCCAATTTTTTCAACAAAGCTTTCAAGCAGATTAACATAATCTTTAATTTTATATTTTTTGTCAGAGCGAGGGCCAGACAAACCAAAGCCAGGGAGTGTAATTCTTAAAACTCTATATTTGTCTTTTAATCTTTCTGCCCATAAATCCCAAGTATGTAGCGAAGCTCCTGTTCCGTGAAGAAGAATTATAGGTATTCCATCACCTTCATCAACATAATGAACAAATGTTCCATCAACTTCAACAAATCTCGAATTCTTGTTTTTAAATTCTGTTTTTAACTCTTCTAAAGGTATGTCTCTAGCAATATTTGATATAAGTAAAACAGAAAAGGCAAACAAAACAAATACAATTGCTATAAATATTTGTTTAAAACTAATCATATAAGTGAAGTATTTAAACTCGACCCTTGAGAGCATTAAAAGCCCAGGAAATTGCGTAAAAACCTAACCCAGCGACAGAGAAACCTATTGCATACTCTCTATATTTAAATAAACCTAAAAGAATCAAAGCAGTACCAAGTATACCCATACACAAGGAAGAAATCCTAAATATTTTATTTTTATTTAAGCTCATATAAAACTATTACAAATATCGATTTTTTATACAAATTAAATTAAAATACACAAAAATAATTTGAACCGATATTTACTAAAGAATTTTTGTTTTCCAGCTGGGCCATTTATATTTTTTGGAAAGGAAAAAAATTATTAAAGGATAAATTATAAAAACATATAATAAAACTTCTTTGCTGAAATAAGGGTTTCCAATAAATTTAAAAACTGAATATGTCTCAAATGCAGTCCAATCAGCAGTAACTAAAAGGGAGGCTACAAGATTGTTTGATACATGAAACCCAGAAGACAATTCGACTCCTTCATCCATTAGAGTTACAATTCCAAAAAATAAACCAGTTCCAACATAATAAATCAATAATCCATATCCAATCTTTTGAATTTCTGGATTAAGTATATGGAGAAAACCAAATATTATTGAAGTAGTTAAAAGTGGCATTATCCTATTTTTAAAAAAAACACTAAACCCCTGCATTAAATATCCCCTAAAAATTAATTCTTCTAATACTGATTGAACTGGAATCATTATTATTGAAATTAAAAAGAGAATAAGAAATTTTGAGTAATTAAAATTCAATTGATAGTCAGTTGGATTAAGTAAAATTTCAAAAGAGAAAATAGATATGCTTATTACGGACCAGAGAATAAATGCAAATTTAAATCTTTTAAAGTCAATTTTTTCTCTTGAAGTTATTATTGAAATTAATGATCTAAAGTGGATTTGTTTTAAAACAAACCATAATCCTAAAAAAGAAAAAACAGAAGGTAATAGCAATAAAAAAAACAATAAGTTTTTATCAAGAGAAGAAAAAATATCAAATCCTTCTGAATAAGTATTCATTTCATTGGGTAGAAAAAAAAACATTGGGGTTTGACCAATAATTGAAAAAATTAAAACTATTAATGATCCAAGAAGATAAAACCGTAAAGACTTTTTTTCTTTACTAAAATCTTCTAGAAAACTGTTCTTTTTAACTTCCATGATTTTAAATGGAAAATTTTCTTAAAAGTAAAAACTAATAATTATTCCAAAACAGAAAAAGATTTGAAAGTATATGGTTTGGATATTATAGTAAACAAGAGATCTCTTATCGTAGTTTTTAAATAAACCTAACGAAATAAAAAGTCCATATAATGCTAAAATTGAAATAATTATAGAGTAAACAATTTCATTAAAATTTAAAACTTTTGATGAAATTACATCCTTAAGAAAATATGAAAGAAGGATTGTTAATGCAATATTTAACAAAAATATCCATCTTGATAACTTTTTGCCTAACAAGACAACCAGATTTATTTTTCCAGTTATCTTATCAGAATTATAATCTGGGAATTGATTAATAAATAAAATATTTGTTGTTAATAGACCCAGTGGTAATCCAATTAAGATAAAATCTCTTAGATTTTCATAATCTAAATTTATGGTATTTGTAGACATTGCAATAGCACTTCCGATGGTCAAGAGAGGTCCAAAACATAAAAAAATAGTTAATTCTCCTAATCCTTTTCTAGCACATAGTCTAATAGGTTTGGCCGTATAAAAATAACCAAATAATGTAGCTGTTAAAGCAATCAATCCCATTGCTTTTATATTTGCGAATGAACTTGTAACTAAATAACTGTTATAACAAACCATTATTAAAAAAATCAAAGAAATAAACAGCATAATATTAGCAAGTATGCTGGTGTTTTTTAATGTTATCAGACCTAATTCTATTGCCCTACTTCCTCCTGATATTTGGGCACCCCTTAAAACTAAAGATTTATCACCGACATTGAAATATTCACTATTTGCTTCGTCTGTCCCGTGCTTAACATCAAAATAATCGTTATACAAATTTGAAAATAGGTGAAGAAAAAAAACTCCAGTGATTGATAAAATTGAATTTAGAAAATTTAAATTACCAGAAGAAGACAAAAAATAAGAAACAACCACCATAGGTAAAATTGAAGCCAAAGTAAAACCCCCCCTCGTTATAGCAATTCCTCTAATAAACTTTGTTGAAAGTTTAATTGGTATTTGTACTTTTTCATTTATTTCTTTTGTTATACCACAGTAACCAGTTTGTCCCTTATCTTTTCCATTTGCATAATTTGGAGTTATTAAAATTTCAGCATTAAATAAAGAACCGTCCTTTCTTTTAAACCTAGTTTTAACTATTGACTTACCTTTTTTATTAGCCTCATCTAACCAACCCAAAACATTTTGAATAACTATATCTGCTTCTGAAAAAATTGAAACCCTTTTTATGCCAACTAGTTCATTTTTTGAATACCCAAACATATCAAGCGCTCCTTTATTTATTTCTTGAATAACACCCTCCATGTCGCAAATAATTACACTTTTCATAATCTAAATTTATCCTTAAATATAGCTTATTATATTGTTAAAATATCTAATTATGAGCTTAATTATAAATACAAAAAACGCCATTTAAAATGGCGTTTATAATTTATTTAACTTCCTCAAAATCGACGTCTTGAACATCATCTTTGCCGGATTTACCTTTATCATTTTTTTTATTTTGTCCTTTGTTTTCGTTTTTGGACTGGTTTTGACTGGCAGCTTGTGCTTTATACATTTCTTCGGAAGCAGCTTTCCAAGCATTGTTGATTTTCTCTAACGAAGAATCAATGAGTTTTGGATCTTTGCTCTCATAAGCATTTTTTAATTCTTTTAAAGCCTCCTCAATAGGCTTCTTTTTATCTTCTGAAAGTTTATCTCCAAATTCCTTGAGTTGACTTTCCGTTTGGAAAATCATTTGGTCAGCACTGTTCAATTTATCGACTTCATCCTTAGCTTTTTTGTCAGCCTCTGCATTAGCTTCAGCTTCTTTTTTCATCTTTTCAATTTCCTCTTCAGTGAGACCTGAAGATGCTTCTATTCTAATGTCTTGAGATTTACCAGTTGCTTTATCAGCTGCAGTAACTTTAATTATTCCATTAGCATCAATATCGAAAGTTACCTCAATCTGAGGAGTTCCTCTTGGTGCAGGTGGGATTCCATCAAGATGAAATCTTCCAATTGTCTTATTATCTGCAGCCATTGATCTTTCTCCTTGTAGCACATGTATTTCAACGGAGGGTTGATTATCAGCTGCTGTAGAAAAAACTTGAGATTTTTTTGAAGGTATTGTTGTATTAGCCTCTATAAGTTTTGTCAGGACACCTCCCATTGTTTCGATACCTAATGAAAGAGGAGTAACATCTAAAAGTAAAACATCTTTAACATCACCTGTTAAAACGCCTCCTTGAATTGCTGCACCAACAGCAACAACCTCATCTGGATTAACTCCTTTAGAAGGTTTTTTTCCAAAAAACTTTTCTACTTCACTTTGGATTACAGGAATTCTTGTTGAACCTCCTACCAAAATAACTTCATCTATATCGGAAGTGCTTAAACCAGCATCTTTCAATGCTTTTTTTACAGGAGATATTGATCTTTTAACTAAATCATCAGATAATTGTTCAAACTTAGAACGAGTAAGTGAAGTAACTAAATGCTTCGGTCCTGAAGGAGATGCAGTTACATAGGGTAAATTAATTTCTGTTTGGGCAGATGAAGAGAGCTCAATTTTTGCCTTTTCAGCAGCTTCTTTAAGTCTCTGCAAAGCCATAGGGTCTTTTCTTAAATCTATATTTTCATCTTTCTTAAATTGTTCAGCTAACCAATCAATTAAAACCTGATCAAAATCGTCTCCTCCTAAATGCGTGTCACCATTAGTTGACAAAACTTCAAAAACACCATCTCCCAACTCAAGGATAGATATATCAAAAGTACCTCCTCCTAAATCATAG
>CACJHA010000011.1 GCA_902593075.1 uncultured Bacteroidota bacterium | reverse complement strand
ATACCTGATTTCAAAAACTCTCCAGAAAAAGTTAGAAAATTTGGAAAGCTAATCTTAGAAAGATATAATCTAAAAGTATTACACTTTAAGAAAAATAGTGAAATTGAACCTTACGTTGATGAAATGTTTCAACTAATCGAAAAAACATATTCAAATCTTCAAACTTTTGTTCCAATCCAAAAATATCAAATAAACTATTACAAAGAAAAATATTTGAAATATGCTCATCCAGAATACATTAAGTGTATATCTGACCAGACAAATAAATTAATAGCTTTTGTAATAATAATGCCATCATTCACCAAAGCATTGAAAAAAGCCAAAGGGAAACTTTTTCCTTTTGGTATTTTTCATCTTTTAAAGGCCAAGTATTTTAACAACAGGGCCTCTTTTTATTTAATTGGTGTACATCCAGAATACCAAAATAAAGGTGTAATAGCAATTTTATTTAATGAAATTCAAAAGTTATTTAATAAGAAAGGTATAACAGAGGTCGAAACTAATCCAGAATTGGAAGAAAATACTTCAATTCATCAATTGTGGAAAAATTATGAACACAAACTTCATAAGAAACGTACAACCTTTAGTATTAAAATATAATGATGTTTGATAAAGATACGATTGCTGTAATTTCATCCCCGCAAGGACAAGGTGCAATTTCTATAATAAGAGTATCAGGAGATAAAACCCACAATGCAGTTGAAAAGATTTTTAGACCTAAACTCAAACAAAAAAAATACTCAGATTTAAAAATCAATAAAAATTATCTTGGAATTATTCAGCATAAAGATGAAATAATCGATGAAGTAATAATATCCAAACTAAAAAAACCTAATTCATTCACAGGTGAGGATATGGTAGAAATATTTTGTCATGGCTCAACCTACATACAAAATAGAATTATGGAATTACTTTCAGACAGGGGTATAAGAACTGCGAAACCAGGCGAATTTTCTTTACGGTCATATGTAAATGGTAAAATGGACTTAATTCAAGCTGAAGGCATATCTGATTTGATTTCTTCCAACTCTAAAGCAAGTCATAAACTGGCAATGAACCAAGTGAGAGGTGGAGTAAGTAATGAAATTAAAAAAATGAGGGATGAATTATTGAATTTGTCAAGTTTAATAGAATTAGAATTAGACTTCAGTGAGGAAGATGTTGAATTTGCATCTAGGGATAAGTTTTTATCATTACTTAATAATGTTGAAGAATTTATTTCTGAACTAGTTGATTCATTTAAATACGGAAATGCCATGAAAGATGGAATTCCAGTCTCAATAGTTGGGTCTCCCAACGTAGGAAAATCAACTTTATTAAATTCAATTCTAAATGAAGATAAAGCAATTACTAGTCCAATATCAGGAACAACAAGGGACATAATCGAAGATACATTTAATATTGAGGGTAAGTTATTTCGTTTTATAGATACTGCTGGAATTAGAAAAACAGAGGATGAGATTGAAAAAATTGGAATTTCAAGAACTTTGGAAAGTATAAATAGATCTGAAATAATACTCTATTTAATTGACTTGACATCCTCGGATAAAAACATTGACTTTGAAATAAATGAATCAAACAAACTGAAAAAAAAATATAAAGAAAAGTCAATAATGTTAATTTTTACAAAAGCCGATTTGGTGAAAAAACAAATAAAAAAAACATCTTTAAAAAAAATGCTGATTAATACAAAAGAAAAAAAAGATGTAACGTATTTGAAAAGTAAAATTATTGAAAACTTAAATCAGAATTTTTCCAATAAACTTATAATCACAAATAGCAGACACTATTCAGCTCTAAGTCTTGCAAAAAAAGAAATTAATAATGTGAAAAAGGGTTTAAAAAATAATGTCCCATCTGATTTACTTACAATAGATTTAAAACAGGTTTTATATCATCTAGGCGAGGTAACTGGAGAGGTGACAAATGAAGATATATTATCTAATATTTTTTCTAAATTTTGCATTGGGAAATAATTTTGTTGCTCTTGTTATGCTTTTGTTACTACAATGGTAGTTATAATAAGGCTTTACCACATTTTTAGTTGTTCTTGATATACCCTTGTTATTCTCTTTTTCGCAGTTTGAATGTACAAATTGATGTACAAATTTGTGTATTTGTACATTGAGATTGCATAATCATTTATAGCAAAATACACTAAACCCTTATTATAATTGAGATTGCAGAGATTTTAAGAGTAAAAAAATTTGTACCAAAAAGCTGTTTTACCCCTACTCTGCCTAATTAGGTTTACTTACCATTAAACAACCCCCCATTCCACAGAGGAGATATTCAACAATTTAATTCATTAAATAATTTTCAATGATTTTTTATTTAAAACTAATTAAATTTCTTTTGATTGTTCCAATCCCATAAAATTATATTCCAATAAGATTCTCCCCAGTAAAAATTATCAATAATTTGAAATCCACTTTTTAAATGAGCACTAAGTGATCTTTTGTTTCTCTTGTCAATATCAGTAATTAGATACTTATATTTTTTAGAATATTCTTGTTTATAAAATTCATATATTTTTTTTACAAGACCTTTACCTCTGTAATCTTTTTTAATACATAATTGACCAACTAATGCGTACTCCACATTGCTTAAATTATTATGACAGTAGGTTAAGGTCTTAACCCTATCAATTAAATCATCAAAAAGTTTATTAAGTCCATAAACTGTTTTATTTGTAACAATAGCATAACCTACGACCTTATTATCTTCCTTTACAACTATAGACTTTTCAATATTATTCATTTTTAGTAATAATTCAATATTATATTCAAGAGTTAGGAATCCATATTTTAATTGATCCTGCTGAGAAAGATTAATTTTTAAATTATCTTCATTAAGAATTTTGATTTGTAATAAATCATTGTAATTTCTTACTTTATCTAAAGTGATCATTTCTTACTTAATATTATAAATATATTAATCTACTCTCCCCAAACCTACTACTCTGCCTAATTAGGTTTACTTAACATTAAATTACTACCGTTCCTCAGAGTAGATATTCTCCAAGTGACAGATATTCTTTTTTTGTACATTTAATTATATTATTTAAAAAATATTTCTACAAACAAAATTGGCTCTTATTATAATTTAATTCTTCTAATCCTTTCAGGAGAGTCAATCTATATTTTAACATACGTTATAGCTAGGGTATTTAGACCAACATTTTTAGATGCATTTAATTTAACCAATTTGCAATTGGGAAGTTTATTTTCAACCTACGGAACGATTGCTATATTTTCATATTTTTTTGGAGGTCTGATTGCAGATAAATTTCCACCAGGAAAATTAATGGGCATAGCACTTTTTACGACCGCTCTTGGTGGATTAGTGATGGCTACATTCCCTTCATTTTTTGTTTTGCAAATATTATATGCGTACTGGGGAATTACAACTATTTTCTTATTTTGGGGAGCGATGATTAAAGCCACTCGCCTATGGGGAGGCAACAAAAATCAAGGAACAGCTTTTGGGTTTTTAGATGCAGGAAGAGGTTTGATAGCAGCTTTAATTGGTAGTACTGGTGTTTTTATTTTTTCTAAAGTTTTAAAAACAGGGTCAATTTTAGATAGTACCATTGAAAGGCAAGAAGCCCTAAGATATGTTATTTTATACTCTTCGTTTTTCGTTACTATTGTTGGATTTTTAGTTTTTCATTTTATGAAATCAGAATCAAAAAATAAATCAAAGACAAATAATTCAGCTCTTTCATTAAAAAACATTAAATCGGTACTAAAATATAAATCTATATGGTTAATGATGATAATTATAATTTCTGCTTATGTCGGATATAAAATAACAGATATATATTCACTATATGCTTATGAAGTTATGTTGTACAGCGAAACTAAAGCTGCAGAAATTGGATCTCTCCAATTATATCTTAGACCAATAGTTTGTATATTTTTTGGCTTTTTAGCAGATAAAAGTAATAGCATTAAGTGGATAATTATTGGCTTTAACATTATGTTGATCGGGTCATTAATTTTTGCTTCTGGAATAATAACAAATCATTTGAATTTAATTTTTTTATTATCATTAGTTATTACCGCAGTTGGAACTTACGCTGTAAGGGCTCTTTATTTTTCAATATTTAATGAAGCTAAGATACCAATAAAGGTTACTGGCACAGCTGTTGGTTTAATCTCAGTAGTTGGTTACACACCAGATATTTTTGCCACCCCAATAATAGGATATTTATTAGACAATTATCCCGAATCACTAGGGTATCAATATGTATTTACAATGCTTTTATTATTTTCATCACTTGGACTCTGGGCATCTATAAACTTTAATAGAAATTTAAATAGTCGCTAATCCCCATTCCACAGAGAAGATATTCTCCAAGTGACAGATATTCTTTAAATTAGAAATATGAAAAAAATATATTTACCAACACTACTTATTGCTTTTATATCATTTGGACAGACCCAGAAATTAAAGGAAACTTTAATTAAAAAAAGTATAAAATGGACTGAGGTTGCATCAACTGGAAGAAATTATGAAGAGGCAAAAAAATTTCTTATACCAAATATTGATGCCTCTACATTTTCATCAAATGGAACTCCGCTAAGAAAATATGACGAACAATATTTTAATTTACCAGTAAAGTATAAATGGATAAGGTTTGAAACAGATAATCACACAGTTCAAGTTTCACCAAATAATAATACGGCAGTAGTAACATTTAATGTTGATGGTAGTTATTTATTTGAAGAAAACGAAATAAATTATGCTGTAAGAGTCTCTTTTGTCTGGACTAATTTTAAAGGTGAATGGAAAAAAATTCATTCACACTGGTCACCAAGAAAAGGGGCAGTTGGTATTCCAATAAAAGACAGATAAATTATGAAATGGAAACAACATTGGTTTTTTAGTTGGGTCAATTTAACAATAGTTTTATGCCTTATTATATTTTTATTAGTAAAATACTTTAGCTAGGTTTCCACAGAGGATATTTTCTCCAAGTCACAGATATTTTTTATATTAATACTTATTAACCATAAATCAATTAAAATGAAAAATTTTTTAATTCTATTTGTTTTTATAATTACTTCATCATCTTTATTTTCTCAAAATCAAGAAAGGTTAAGTGTTCATTATATGAATATCCCAGATGAACAATATGAAGATTTTATGAAATTCCACAATAAGAAAAATGAAATTCTTGAAAAAGCAGGTTTTGGTAAAAACTTTTATAAGTTATATAAAGTAAAAGATTCGGATAAAGCTGAAAAGTACAGGTATTTTTTAATAAGTAATTATACAAGTGATAAGCACTATAAAATGACTCACGACGTAAGTAAAGAGTTGGACGATTTGAATAATGACTTTTGGAATTCTGATTTAGCTCCAATATTCGAAGATGATGAAAACCATATATATAGAAGGGTTTATAGGATAGACCAATAAAAGGTTAGTGAGTAATTTTAGGTCCTCAAATAGATATTCTCCAAGTGACGAATATTATCTATTTTGTATATTTATTTAGTTAAACCAATACAATGAAAAAGGTAATCTTTCTTTTACTTCTATGCACCTTTAATTTTTTTGGACAGGAAAATTCTCAAGAATCAAGTGAAATAATTTTTCACGGAAAAGATTTCTTTAGGCTTGAAGGAACGATAATTGCTGATTCTTTAAAAGAGAACAGATACGATCGGCTACCTGCCTCCTACAAAGATATTGTAAGAGAACAAGTATGGGAGTTGTCAAAATCATCTACTGGATTATCAATTCGTTTTATTACCAACTCATCAATAATAAAAGTAAAGTGGGAGATTTTGAATGACTTAAAAATGGATCATATGCCTGAAACAGGAATTAAAGGGGTAGATTTATATTTCAGAAATAAAGATAACTGGCAATATCTAAATACAGGACGACCCAAAGGAAAATTAAATGAGTATACTCTTGTCGAGAATATGACTGCAGAAGAAAGAGAATATAAAGTCTATCTACCTCTGTATGATGGAGTAAAGAATATTGAAATTGGAATTGACTCAAGTAGTTTCATAATAGTTCCTGACCGAAATTTAGAAAAACCAATAATATTTTATGGGACAAGTATTACTCAAGGAGGTTGTGCATCTCGTCCAGGAATGGCTCACACTAATATTATCAACCGTAAATTAGACAGGGATATACTTAATTTTGGATTCAGCGGAAATGGCAGAATGGAAGAGCCTATAGCTAAACTAATTTCAGAATTTGATGCAAAAATTTATGTAATTGAATGTATGCCAAATATGTCATATCCACATAATATAACGGAACGCACAATTCCTCTAATAGATACCATAAGAGAGAAAAACCCTAATACTCCAATAATTCTTGTAGACTTATTTAAAGCTACCTTTTCTGTTTTAAATAATAAAGTTTTGGAATGGGGCAAAGGAATGGATAATGCTTTAAAGATAGAATATCAAAAAATGATTGATAATGGGTACGATAACCTTTTCTATTTTGAGAGTTTAAAAGCGTTAGGTGATGATCAAGAGGGAACAGTAGACGGAGTCCATTTTACTGATCTTGGCTTTATAAGATATGCAGATTTTTTAATAGAAAATTTCAAAGAATTAGGTTTAATAAAACAAGATTGACAAGGTATAGAAATTGCGGTTATTCGCTCTCGCCAAAATCTCTACTTCACTCTATAATAATCCCATTCCACAGAGGAGATATTCTTCAAGTGATAGATAATAATTTTTTATATAATAGAAATATCTTCTTCATTAAGTTCACTTACTTATTTGTATATTAGTTTTTATTAACCATAAATTAAATTTAAAATGAAATATATATATATATTGATTGCTACTTTGGCAATTAGCTTTGGCTTATCAGCTCAAACAGTTGTTTTTAATGTTGTAGAAATCAAAGCAAAAGATTTTTCTGAAAGTGATATTGAAGCTGCATACGAAACTTGTTGTGCAGACATGAAACCAAATAAAGGAGGTTTTGCTTTGCAACAAATTGGAAAAGGCAGTGATGATGGAATGACTCATAGACTTGTTTGGTACTGGGAAATGGGAGAAGATCTTTGGAAAGGAACTAATATTGAAGACAAAGCACCATTGTGGTGGAATCAAATGAATAATTATGTGGAAGAATGGGGAGAGTCATATTGTGGACGTGTTTTAAGCAGACAGGATGCTTCAAATGAAGAATATGAGTGGACACATATTTGGGATATTAAAATTAACGATCCTAACCAATTCAAAACAGCTCATGATAAAATTGTTAAGACATTTAAAAAAGAATTTGAAGGCAGATGGGTGGCTTTTGGCACTTATGATATAAATTATCCTAGTGGTGCAACTCATTGGGTAGGAGTTTCAGGAAAGGATGATCAGGACCATATGATGCTTTATGACAAACTTCAAAAACAAAATGAATTTATTGAACTACTGGCAGCTAGAGGAAAAACTGAAAACATCAGGGATTATATGGTAAAAAATATTAAATCTTATTAAAAGTTCTTCTAATAAATAAATTTTAAACCCTCCATTAAGGAGGGTTTTTTTATATCATATGGTTCGACATAATTAACAAAACATAGAAGAGACTTGATTAACTCAGCTGTGTTAAATCTATCTTAGTCTTTTTCCTTTTCAGGTTCTCAAGCTTTTGAAAGTGCTGAAGCTATAAGTCCAGCAGGCACAGTAATAAAAACTACACCTGCTAGTAGGACAAAAAAAGTAAATATTCTTCCACCACTTGTAATTGGGTATACATCAGCATATCGAACTGTTGTAAGTGTTACTAATGACCACCAAGATTAGTTATTCAAACATATACACTAACTTTATAGTTAGTTTTTATAATGATTTTAATTATTTTTAATTATGAGTACAAAAGAATACTATAATTCAAGAAGACAAGATTTCATTAAGGACCTTATTGAATTGATAAATAGACACATCAGTCGCGAGTATGAGTCCATAGAAAACTCAATGAAAGATTATAATGAATTAAGCAAGGATTATGCCTCTAATGAATGGATTAAAGTTTATAAAGAAGTTATAAAAGATGCTTTAAATGAAGGTACCGATTTTGTCAATAAAACCTTATAATCGAGGTGCTTGTTTTAATATTTTTTAAATTTGATTAATAATTATCAATTTATGATTAAATGGCATAAAAAAATGCTTGGTAAGTACATGGATAAATTTGGTATAAATGCATATCAAGTTGCTTGGATTTCATATATAAAAGGGATAATAACTACGATTATTATCTATGAGTTTATTGTCTAAGATTCACTTTAATTATATATCTTAATGCAAAGACGCATTTAAAATTATATCGCAATTTAAAACTCCAGAGACAGGACAATTATCTTTGGCATCATTTGCTAACTCATTGAACTTATCTTCTGATATATTAGACACTTTTCCCTTTAAATTAAGCTCAACGGATAAAATTTTACCGTCTTCGAAAGTTAATACTGCATCTGTATTTAACTCTTCAGGACTATACTTAGCTTCATTCAAGACAAAACTCAATTTCATGTTAAAACAACCGGCAATAGCTGCTGCTATAAGCTCCTCAGGATTCGTTCCAAGAGTACCATTATCATTTTCAAATCTTGTTTTAAAACTATAGGGCATGTCCTTAAATGCTCCACTCTGTACGTTTAAAATTCCGTTTCCATCTGATCCGTCACCTTTCCAAATAGCGTTTATTCTTCTTTTCATATTTGTTTTTTTACAATATAGTAACTTTTAATTCACAATACTACAACGAAAGTTTTATGAAAATTAATAAACTAAAAAGCCCCATATTTATGGGGCTTTAAAATTAAAATAATATTAATTAGTTGGTCTACTAAATTGTACCACTCTTGTCACCTTATCGTTTTCGTTTAAATAAATTCTTTCATAAAAATTATTAGAATCTGTAGAACCATCTTTTTTGTATCTTATCTCAGAAAAAACAGTAGTTACAACTCTATCTTTTGAATTTTCGATTTTCAAAGGCATTATGTACGCATAATTTCTCGATATTGAATCCCAACCTGATTGTCGTTCAACAATAAAATTTGTATTGGTCATATCAACATCAAAAGTACCAGCGATATCAGCTGGATGAAACTTAACAGTATCAGATGTCATTTCAACCATAAGATTTGGATCCATATTTTCATATGCATCCATGAATTTTTTTACTATGTCAGAATCTTTTTTGTCACCTGCCATAAAACCGTTTCCGGTCCACGAATAACCTTTTCTTAACCATTCACCAAATATTTTATCCTTATTTGAGGCCTCATTATTTGATGGACTTTCACAATAAAGAATTACAAATGATAATAAAAGTAAATAAATTGTTTTTTTCATAATAAATTGATTTATAGATAATTATTAAATTTATAAAATTATAAATTACTTTCAAAAAACATTTATCTATTTAAAAACAAAATTGATTAAATCAATGAAAAAAACGATAGAAATTAAAAGAGCAAAATGGGCAAACAAGGTCAGAAAGAAAAATATCCAATAAAGGTTCTTATCGGTATTCGAATGAATTTGAGATTTAACTTTTTTTTTAAGCCATTTTTTGGATCTAATCCACACTAAATAAGTTACAATTGATGAAATAATTATTGATAAAAAATATGATTCAAACATTTTAATTTTTACCAAATAAATTATTTAAATCTTGTATTGAAAGTGGCATCCATCCAATAGTTTCATTTAAATTAACTGACTTAATAATTAACCTAATAAAATCTCCATTTTTTAAAACTTGAAATTCGTATTTATCAATTTTAAATGAACTTTGACTAGATTCAGTTAAATTAAAAGAGTTCATCAAAAAACTGTATAGATTTCTAATATCTATGTCGGATGAATTCAAATCAATGTTATTAATTGTTTTATTATCAGAAAATTGATAATTTTTAAAGGAAAATTTATAAAAATTACTTCCTTGTAATTTAAGAAAAACCGTTCCATCTTTTTTTGAACCAAGCACTTCCCATCTTTGGTTACCCTCTGTTGCTTCAAATTGAGAATGGGAGTAGAAACAAATGAAACTTAAAATTATCAAGTAAATATTTTTCATTTTTAAAAACATCCTTCTTTTATAAAGTTACAAAATATGTTAATGTTTTTTTAAGGTATTATTTCAAAATTTTTTAATTTGTATTTTTAAAAAAAATATTCTAAAATGACGAGCAAATTTTTTGGTAATAGTAAGGTAAAAAGCAATTCGAAAAAAGAAATAAAAAAAAATATTTCGAAAAATTCCAAAAGAAAAGCATTTGCGGTTAGGAAATCCGGTAGAGGAAAATAAAACCCTTTGGTGAAGCAAAAGGCTAAATTTTATATTGGTAAACAGTAATCGAAGGGTTTATTTAGCTGTCCTTTTTTAGGTCACCTAAATTCAAAAATTTAAATTTATTCAAATTGAGGAGATTTATTTTATCTTTTTCATTGTTAACTCTACTTCTTATTCCCTTAATCTCAATGCAATACTCAAGTGAAGTCAACTGGTCTTACTATGATTTCCTCACTATGGGGTTAATTTTATTCACTTTTGGACTTATTGTTAATGTAATAATTGATAAGATTAAGAGTTTATATAAAAGGCTAATTATAATATTAATTTTAATTTTACTTTTCTTTCTGGTTTGGGCAGAACTAGGAGTTGGCATATTCAATACACCAATCTCAGGAAGTTAGAGATTATTTTGATTTTTTATTTTTTGAAGCATATCTGTATCTATTCTGTAAATAGGCTGTTCTACGAAGGGAATTTGCGTATTTTTTTTATACCCTAAGTTAGTCTGTTTCTTTGCAGAAAGATGAATCCATTCATAATTATGTATAATAAAACCTTTAAAGTTTTCTGAATTAATGCCTCCACCAGGCATAATCGATATATTTCCATTTGCGACATTTCTAAGTTTATTAATGAAATTTATCCCCTCCTCAGCCGTTTTTTTTCCTCCAGAAGTCAAAATTGTATCAAAGCCAAATTCAACTAAAGTTTTAAGATCTTGGAATGGCTTTTTAAGGTAATCAAATGCTTTATGAAAGGTTAATTTCAATTTACCATCGATTGTGTTTAAGATTTTTTCCAATTTATTTATTGGAATCGATCCATTTTCGTCAGATAGTCCAATAACCACTCCTTCAACACCTAAGTCTTTTAATCTAATTAAGTCGTTAATTATAACTTTAATTTCCTTGTCGTTATAATTAAAATCACCCCCCCTAGGTCTTAAAAGAACCCTAATTGGAATTTTAAGGTCCTTTTTACAAGATTCAATTAAACCAATTGATGGAGTAATACCGCCCAAAAATATCTCAGAGCAAAGTTCAATTCTAGAGGCTCCATACTTTTGAGCTGTTAAAGCCGCATTAATTGATGTGCAACAAATTTCGATTTTAACCATCCTTTTAATAAATTTAATGATTATTAGATTATCAAATGATGAATAAATTTACGTTATCCTTTTTTACTTTATTCTTGGCCTTTAGTTCAGTTTATAAACCAAATGCACAGGTTAATAATGATATATTCAGTATGGCCCTAACTGGAGATGCGATTATTACAAGAAAATTGAGCGTTTACAATGAACCCCCTTTTTTGGAAATGATTAAACTAATTAGATCTGCAGACGTTGCATTTACAAATTTTGAAATGCTTTTGCATGATTATGAACCCTACCCAATGCATAAAAGTGGAGGCACTTACATGAGAGCCGAGCCATCTATGGCTAAAGAACTAATATGGGCTGGGTTTGATATTGTCTCAACAGCGAATAACCATACTGGTGATTATGGATCTGAAGGTATGAGACTAACATTAAAATATTTAAATGATTATGGTCTAGTGAATGCAGGCGCTGGAGAAAGTCTAGAGGAAGCCAGAGAAGCAAAATTTATTGAAACTTCAAAAGCAAGAGTTGCATTAGTTTCATGCGCATCTACTTTTCCAGATCATTCAAGGGCGGGAACATCAAGGGGAGATACTAATTCTAGACCAGGACTTAGTCCTTTAAGGTTTAATACAGAATTTATCATTACTAAAGAACATCTTGACAATATAAAAAAATTAAAGAAAGATACAGAGCCAAGCAAATTTTCAAAAGAAGATGAAAATTCATTAAACGAAATAAATTTTTCTGGACGTAATTATAAGGTTGGAAAAGAAAATGAAATAATAACTAAAACGAATCAAAAAGATTTAAAAGAAATTGAAAGAGTCGTTGGAAGTAGTGTTCATATGGCAGATTTCACAATTGTTTCAATTCATGCACACGAATCAGATGAAAAAAAATCAGTCCCTGCAAAATTTTTGATTGAGTTTTCAAGAAAAATGATCGATGCTGGAGCAGATGTGGTGGTTGGTCACGGACCACATGTGTTGAGAGGTATCGAAATTTATAAGGGGAAGCCTATTTTTTATAGTCTAGCAAATTTCATGTTTCAAAATGAAACTCTTTTAAGGGTACCTGAAGAAAATTACGCAAGATATAGCTTAGGAAATGATGCGCAGATTAACGATTGGAATTCTAAACGATACGCAAATGACACTAGAGGTTTTCCAACTGAAAGAGAGATTTGGGAATCTGTTATAGCTGTTCCTAAATGGGATAAAGAAAGATTATTTAAAATAGAACTTTACCCAATAACCCTTGGGTTCAGAGAAAAAAGAACAATAAGAGGAAGACCCATGTTTGCAAATAAGGTTTTAAGTAGGAAAATAATTAACGATTTAATAGAACGTTCAAAACCATTTGGAACAAAAATTGAGTACAAGGACGGAATAGGAATTATTAACATCAAAAATTAATTTTTTGCCAAGAAAGCTTATTATTTTCATTTCAATTATTATTGTGTTTCTAGGTTTATTGTTAATTCTTCAAATAACAACTGAATTTTTATTTATGATTAGAAATTTAATTTATAAAAAATGAGTGATGTCACTCAAAAAAACAAAAAATTTGACCTTATTATTTGGGGTTCAACGGGTTATACGGGAAAATTGGTTTGTGAGTATATATTCAAAAATTACAAAGACACTAATTTAAAATGGGCTCTTGGTGGTCGAAACGAATTAAAAATAAAAAGACTAATTTCCTCACTTGAATTGAATAGTATTCCATATTTAATTGCTGACTGTAATAATAAAAATAGTCTTTTAGAAATGACTAAAATGACTAGAACTATTTGTTCAACAGTTGGACCTTACGACAAATATGGAACTTTATTAGTTGAAGCATGCATAGAGAACAAAACTAATTACTGCGACATAACCGGTGAAACCCATTGGATAAGAGAGATTATTGATAAATATCATGCAAAAGCTATAAAAAATAATGTTAAGATTGTACATGCCTGCGGATTTGACTCTATACCCTCAGACATTGGCGTATTCTACGCACAAAACAAGATGAAGGAAAATACTGGAAAATATGCTAGTAAAATCAGTATGAGAGTAATTTCTATAAAAGGAGGAGTAAGTGGTGGGACAATTTACAGTTTTCTAAACATCATAGAACAATCAAGAAAAAATAAAAGCATTAGAAAAACACTCAATAATCCTCACGGTCTTAGTCCAAATGAAGATTTATTTGAAACTGAGGAAAAGGATTTAAATAGAATTGTTTTCGATAGTACATGCAAAAAATGGATCGGTCCGTTTGTAATGGCATCTATAAACACACGTATTGTAAGACGAAGTAACTATTTAATGGACTTTAAATACGGCAGAGTTTTTATCTACAACGAGGGTTTAATAGTTGGAAAAAGTATTTTCAGCAAATTTTTTGGATATTTTAGACTCATTCCAGTTTATTTAATAGGTAAGATTAAAAATATACTATTCAAATCATTGGTAAAGTTTGTCCTACCCAAACCCGGTCAGGGTCCAACTGGGAATAGCAGGAAGAGTGGTTATTTTAAATTTAGATTTTATGTTTTTGACAATAAGTTAAAAGCAATAGTATCAGTTAATGGGGTTGGATGCCCGGGGTACGGCTCAACCTCTAAAATGCTAGCAGAAAGTGCTATCTGTCTAGCAATTGATAAATTACCAAATAAAAGTGGAATTTTGACACCATCTACTGGTTTAGGTGCACCCCTACTAAGTCGTCTTCGAAGAAATGCAGATTTAAATTTTGAATTTAAACAAGTCTAATTTTAATTAATAAAATTTAATACTTAATTTTAGGGTATAACCATAAATTAAATTAAAATGAAAAAAATAATATACATTTTCTTACTAAGTGTAATTTTTAATTATACTTATTCACAAATTGCTTATATGCATTATGTGACTGTAAAAAATTCTGATGTTAAAGAACATATTGAAGCTGAAAAAAACGTTCATTCCAAGATACATAAGGAAGAAATTGATAAGGGAAATAAAATTGCATGGGATATGTGGATGATTTCAAACAGTACTTATGGGGAACCTACAACAACTTTTTTGTATGTACATTTCAACAACCCTGACGCGAATTACGATACTCA
Source organism: uncultured Bacteroidota bacterium (assembly GCA_902593075.1). GTDB lineage: Bacteria > Bacteroidota > Bacteroidia > Flavobacteriales > Flavobacteriaceae > TMED96. Next base: position 21,826 of record CACJHA010000011.1, on the reverse strand, counting down.
AAATTCTTCTAATTTCACAGCTCATGAAAGAGAAGCACATCGAAAAGCTTATCAAAGCAGAGTTGTAAAAGAAGGAGGCTTGACTTTAGGTATTAAGGCTTCATATGGTATTACACCAGGAGACATGCCACCGAAAAACCTAGTCATCAATTACATGAATGTTGATTTTCTAAAGAATTATGAATATGAGCAAATGGAAAAAAATGCAGGTAAAAGTTATAAACAAAATGGAAGAGCTGCATGGGGATTTGGAAAAATTCTTAATCACTTTGGATCATCTAAAAATGTTCAATACTTAACATTTGATTTTTATAACTCTATGGATGAGATTATGGATGCTAGGATGACTACAAATAAACTTTCAAAAACTCAGATGTCTACATTCAAGGCATACGAAGAGTTACGGACTATATATAATACCCATATTCTGACACTCGTTGCGGCCGAAAGATAATTGAAAAGCTCCTAAATGGAGCTTTTTTTATTTTAATAATTTTTCTTCTTTTAAATTTTTTTTTCCTTTTCTATTTTATTTTCCTTATAGATTAGAGTTAACATAACAACTGACACCATAGAATGAAGGAAAGCAAAAGCAAAGGCATCTAATCCACCCATTTGTCCTGACATAGAAGAAATAGTATACATTGCAATTGCTGTAAAGTTAAAAACAGCAACAGCTATTCCATATGCAAGACGAACCTTAGGTAAATGCCATATTAAACGAAGAGATAGGTAAATAAAAACCCAAAAAACAAATTCATATAAATATTGAATATCGTGTAAACCTAACATAAATCAAAATTCATTAAATATTAAATTAAAATTAAAAAAACATATTATTAGAAATTTTCATCAGTTGAAAATGCATTAAAATTTAAAAGCTCCAAGTTTGAAAAAACATATTCAATATTTATCGGCCTGCAACAAATTTCACAATCTTCGATATACGATATATTTTCTAATGATGGCTCAATTAACATAGAAATTTGTTGCCAACAATAAGGGCACTGAAAAAAATGTTCAACCATTATTTTTTTTAATAATTCATAATATTAGCAAAAACTATCATCATGAAGGAAATAACATGCAAGGTTTTAATTATAAATCATTTCATTAAACTATAATTACTATATCATATTAAATGTTTTTAAAATATCTGAACAAGTAAAGGGGAATTTCAATGATGGAGATATTCTTGAAAACAAGCCAATTGGTTTCCCCCAAGATAGAGGCAAACTAAAACCTTATTCGAATTTATTTTATTGGGCTCATGCTTGGACAAACGATAAAAAAAGTACAATTGGTTTACATCCTCACCAGGGATTTGAAATTTGCAGTTTTATCCTAAATGGAAAGATAAATCATTTTGATACAAAACAAAATAAATGGATACCCTTATCTAAAGGCGATGTACAAATTATTCGTGCAGGAAATGGAATTTCACATGCAGAGGAACTGGGTGAAAATTCCGAAATTTTTCAAATTTGGTTTGATCCGAATTTGGAAAATTCATTAAAAAATAATCCTTCATACGATGATTATAGTTTTTCTCAATTTAAAGAAAATAAGAATAAAACCTATTCAACTTTAATTATTAAAGGTGAAGGATCACCCATGCAGATGGAAACGGAGGGAGTAAGTATTAACATTCATAATTTTAAAAAGGGTTCACATTTTTTTAAATCTTCGAAAGATAAAGTACATTCAATTTTTGTGCTGGATGGTGAAATTGAAATTGAAAATAAAAAAAATTTAAAAGGGACATTTTTAACTATTAGTCAGACCAATAGTTTTGAAATATTTTGCAACAAAAAATCTTCAATTTTCGAAGTGATATCTCCTCTATACCCTTCCTATAGAACTTATGCATAAGTCATATTGAATGAGAAATTTTAAAATTCAGATTTCAATTTTACAAACTTTTCAAATATCAATTATTTTATCTTAAAGTTTTAATTATATATTTATTAGGTGTATATATTTGTTCAAAGAATTTTAATTAAATGATTCACTACAAAAAATATTCAAATAAGAAATCAAAAAGAGAGTGGGTTACTTTTGTTCATGGTGCAGGTGGAAGTAGTGCGATTTGGAAAAAACAAATCCCTTTTTTTTCTAGAGCTTTTAACCTTCTTTTAGTAGACTTGACTGGTCACGGTTATTCAACATCAAACTCACATCAAAAATCAAATGATCAAATTTCATTTGAGTCAATTTTAAATGATGTCTTGGAAGTTCTAGATAAATTAAATATTAAAAAATCTCATTTTATTGGAATTTCTCTAGGAACGGTTATTATAAATCAGTTAGTAATAAAGGAACCCAATCGAATTTTAAAAATGGTACTTGGGGGAGCCACTTTGGAACTCAATTTTATGTCACGATTTATGATGTATTTTGCTTATGTCACAAAATCTATAGTTCCTTATATGTGGCTTTATCAACTTTATGCATTTATTGTTATGCCCTCTAAAACTGAAAGGGAATCGAGAAAGCTTTTTATCAAAGAAGCCAAAAGAATGAATCAAAAAGAAATAGCAAGATGGTTCAAACTTACCCCTAGAGTATTGACACTTTTAAAATTTTTTAAGAATATTAAGACTGATATACCAACACTTTACATAATGGGTAATAAAGATTATATGTTTTTGTCATCTATAAAAAAAATCGTTAAAACACAGCCTAATGCAATTTTAGAAATTTTTAAAAATTGTGGCCATGTTGTAAACATTGAATACCCAGATAAATTTAATGACACCTCATTGAAATTTCTAAAGGACTAAATTCGTTGATTTATTATTATATTTATTTGATAAAGTGAATGATGAAAAAATCTGATTTTTTTATTCTAACGTCTGCGTTTTTAAGTTTTGTACTTTCAATCTATTTGTGGTTTAGCGGTCAACAGGACGAAGGTTTATATGTTGGTCTATGGGTTCCATCAATTCTAGCTGCGGGAGCATACATCAAACAAAACAACAAATAATGAGTCTTTTACTAATTTTCGGATTTGGCGTTTTTGTGGGAGTATTATTTTTTATTGGCATTTTTTACAGTAACGAAGAAAAAAATGATGATAAATTAGGTAAAATTGAAACTGATATAACTGATTATGATGGCTCAGGAAATTATGGAAGAATTCCTGACAAAAAACCTAAAAATAGAGCAATTTAAATTTTAAGAGAACCAACTATGTCTACCAAACTGGTTATTAGTTACTTTTTTATTATTATTTAAATAAAACTTCAATCCCTTTAAAACACAATTTAGGTAACTTTTTAATTTAGGTCTAATGTGGAAATAGAAGACAATCGGGTACAAAAATGAATTTATCTTATCTGTTTTATAAGGGTATACATCAATATTTAGTAAAGAGTAATTTTTTCTTCTAGATATTTTCCATACAACTTTTGATTTTTTACCATTTTTTCTACCAATCATTAGTTCATATCCTTTCATTTCCTCCCATTTGTAAAAATCCCTTTCAAAAACAACACCATTCAAATAAATCAAAATATCTTTTTTAATTAAGGTTTTATCTCCTTCAATCACTTGATTTTTTTTACAAAATGGATGGAAAAAATTTAAATTCCCATCTGAAGATATGGCCTTCCAAATATCTTCACTTTGATTTGTTAATTTAATACTGGAGGAAATACTATACATAGACATTAATCATTTAACTTCAGCTTAGTTGAAATTAAAAAGGCATTATGTATCAAAGTAGCTGCAATTTTTCCGGCTCTATTGTAAATTTCCCCTCTAATTGTAGCTATATTTTTGCCTTTACTAATTAAAGTGGCTTCACATAGATACTTTCCAACACTAATTGGACGATGAAAAATAGTGTGAAGATTTGTTGAAGATGGATATATTTCGCCTTTAGATTCAAAAATTAATAGAAGACTTGTCACATCATCTAGCATAGAAGCTATTTGACCACCTTGAACAAAAGCTTCAGGGCCAGGGTTTATCATATCCTCTGAAAATCTGCCCTCAAGTTTTAAATTATTTTTTTTGTAATCAATAAATTTAAATTGAAACTTTTTACCCGTCCCGCCATATTTGCTATGAAATAAGATGTATTTATCAATTTCGTGTGACATAACCTAAAAATAAAAAATATTGATAATATTTTAAAAGAAAATTGCAATACCAAGTAGAAAACAAGCAGAAATAACCAAAATTGAAAATCCAATCTGAGATAAATATTTATAAACCGGTTTATTTATGCTTTTATTGCTGTGGCCAGATATAATCTCTTGGAAAGTACTATAAAGAACTATTAGTACAGGTGAAAATAACACACAGCCCGCAACAAATAATTGTATATCTGTCATTTTCTTGGAATTGTATTAAAATAAATTCCATAAATTAAGATGGTGGGAACCCAAATGGAAACATATTGTCCCATTTCTTTTTCACCCGAAAACCATAGGTAGACAGATAATAAAAAGCTTAAAAAAGCTGAAATTAAAATTGTTATATCTCTTTTTCTCATGTTTATTCTTCTTTACTTTCTTTTCTAAACCACAAGTTAGTTCTTAAATTGTTATTCAAGTTAAGATTTGTTGTTTGAAAATTAAAATTAGCATTGTTGTTGAATAAAGGAAAAACTCCGTTTAGGTCAATTTGATTTACTTGTGTTATGTTGCTTAAATCATATCCCTTCTGCTTAAAATCCTCTATTAATTTTACTAATGATGGATCCTTTGTTGTTTTTTTTGAAATTTTTTCGCCATTATCAATCTCGTATTTGATTCCTTTACTGTTTCGACTTATAATACTTAATATTAACCATTCTTGAGAGAATGAATAGTTAAAGATTAACAGTAATGGTATAATTTTTCTTAACACAGTACAAATTTCAGTAAAATTTAGTATATATAATCTATCTTTTTATATAGATAATTTAATTATCCATAAGATAATATTATACAGCATTAATTAAAATTCTATATTTAGTTAAAATTAATTGTGAAAAAATTATTTTATTTATTTCTTTTGATTCACTTTGCATCTTTCTCCCAACAGGAGAGTGATATAGAAAAGCTATTACTTAAAAAACTTCCAAATGTTTTGGGAAACATGGCGGATCAAACTCCATTTGGAGCGGGAATCAGATCACTTATTGGAAATAAAAAAAGTCAATTAGAGAATACTATTGTAAATCTGTGGATAAAGTATAGTAAAGCTTTTGAATATAAAGATTATGAAATGTTATCAAACTATTTTTCGTTTCCAGTAGTTTTTGATGCCTTAAATGAACCAGAAAAAATTATTAATAAAATGCAGTTGATAGAAAAATATAAAATAATTCGAGAAGTAAACATCCAAGAAGATTATAAATATTCAATTTTAAATAAATACAATTTTATACAATTAAGTGATGATTTTGTTATTTTGGATGCACACTACAGCAGATATAACTCTAAATACAAAAAGATTTTTTTTGGTAGAGGGCTTTATTCTTATAAACGAGTTAATACTAAATGGAAGTTATTTGAAATAAACTCTTTTTAACCTTTTATATGTTTTAAAATTTCCTCAGCCACTTCATCGAAGCATTCTTGAATCAACCAATGGGAAGCATTTATAATTTTTAATTTATAATGACCCCTTACGTATTTTCCTGTTTGGTTAATTGCGTATCTTCCCAGGTATCTATCTCTTTTTCCATAAATCAAGAGAGTTGGTACTAAAATGTCTTCTATTTTTGAAATTTTAGTAAAGTAAGAAGCTCTATACCAATTAAGAGCTGACTTAAGAGCGTTTTTTTCTTTAAATGTATTTATATAGGATTGAACTTCACTAGCATCATGTTTACCCCAAATAGCTCTTAAAATTTTAAAATTAAAAAGTTTTAAAACAAATTCCGGTAAATACCTTATTTGAAATAGCAGCATATAATAGCTCTTATATTTCTGATCAGAATTATTTTTAAGTGAATTTGAAAATGCATTTAAATGAGGAACAGATAGGGAGGTAAAGGATTTTATTTTTTTTGGTTGTTTGGAAGTCAAATACCAACCAACAGCAGCACCCCAATCATGGCCAATCAAATGAAAATCATTAACATTTAATTTTTCTGAAATTTGAATGACATCGATTGCTAATTTGTCAATTGAGTAATCTTTGATAAAATTTGGCCTAGCACCAACAGAGTAGCCTCTTTGGTCAGGAGCTAACACATAAAATCCTTTTGAAACGAAATAATAAATAGATCTTTGCCACATTCTTGAAGTTTCTGGAAAACCGTGCAATAAAATGATAACATTATGTTTCGAGGGAATCCCTCCTACCCTACATTTGAAGGTATAATTTTCAGATGTAGTTATTTCAACAACAGAAATTTTATGATTTTTCAAACAAATCTCTTTAGAAATAAGTTACGATAAAAGTAAAAATGATGATAAAATATGGGCAAAAAAAGCTATTTAATTTTTAAAAATAAAAAGTTAATAAGCAGAAAAAATTATTTTTTTCTTCTTAAATGTTTTAAAAAAGTTAATAAATATTTGAACAATTCACCTGTTGGATTATGAGCTATAAATCTTAATTTACTTCTAGTTTTCATTGTCTTCAAGATCTGAATTCTAATTTATTGCAAAATTAATATTTATATGTAAAATAATTATTATTTAAATAGTTTTTTTTTATTGATTGATAATAAAACTTTCTTGTATATTTTGTTTTTTTGCTTTATGAAAAAAATTATAAGTATTTACATTTTAATTTTCTCATTTTTTTCTTGTCAAAAATCAGATAAAAAAAATTCTTTTTTTAGTTTACATGAAGATACTCTTTGGGTTTTAGATGAGGAAAAAGAAAGTATTTTTGGTCCAAACATCAGAAGAATAATTCGTTTTAAGGGTAATAAATTTTTTTGGGGTGCAATTGAAAACTTTAATACCTCTCCATTTTGTGAGATTTTTTATTTCATGCATCAAGAAGGCTCAACGGTCTTCGAAGACGACGAGAATTACAGAGACCCGACAGGTTTCTTGGAAATTGTGGAGTTTTCTTCTCCTTCTTCCGACACTTTAATAATCAATGTAAGCTATAATCCTCATCCTGATGAAGACCAGTCATCTGCACATAGTGGTGAAAATCCCTTTGGAAGAGCACTTCCTAATTCAGCAGTTATAACAATAAACATAAATGGAGAAAACTTAAAATATGATGAATTAGCCTATTTAAAAGAAGAGCTTTATTATGAAAAGCATCTGAAATATAACAAATCAGAAAATTTTACCATTAGAGATTTTCTTGACTATAGTTGTACAATTTTTAATGACAGTACCAAATAAATGTATAATTTCATTCTATCTTTCAAAATTTCAATTCTGATATTTTTTCAAAATTATTCTATCAGAGTAGTTGACGAACTTGGTTTCAATTTAGGAACGTATTTAATATCAGATAAAAATGACAGGGCAATAATTAATGGAGCAATAATAAATTTTAGTGACTTTTTAAGGAACATTCAAAAAAATCCAAATGAAATTACAACAAAACAGTACAACGATATTGTCAACAAAATGGCAAGAATTGAATTAAACAGGGCTAGAAAAAAATATGAAACAACTTTCGCCCAATATGTAATGGAATCTTCAACTGTTTTAAAAGATGAAAATATAAAAAGAAAAAAGGAGCTTAATTATCTTAAAGAAAATCTAGCTGATTATAAGTTCTACATCGAAGATTTTTTAATTAATATCAAAGAATTTATATCAGATCCAAAAGACTGTAATTCTGATTTTTTTATTTCTTATGATGAGTTTTTTAAAAATTGCAAATAAGACTTACTTTTATACTAAATTTTGACCAATTATAATTTTTATCATCATGAAAAATACCATACTATTTCTATTTCTTGTATTTAACTACATTGTACTTTACCCACAATCTAAAAAGAATCTTGATAAGGGGTCAATTAAATCAATGTGCGGATGTTTTGAAGTAAAATTTGAATTTGCTGAAACCTTTATATATTCAGAAGACTCTACCTATGTAAGTTCTCCACCAAAGACCATGTATGCTTTAGAGTTAGCGCATTTAATTAAAGATGATAAAAATGATATTTCCATCCAACATATACTTCAAATAGGAGACTATGGTGAACCCTATATTATCAAGCACTGGAGACAAGACTGGTCATATCAAAATCAAGATTTCTTTTTATATGATTCTAATAACGTGTGGAAATTCGTAAATAAGTCGAAAAATCAGGTTAGAGGGCAATGGTCCCAAAAAGTATTTCAAGTTGACGATGGCCCAAGATATCAAGGTTCGGGAACCTGGATTCATGTTGATGGTAAAAGCTATTGGGAAAGTACTACTCCTGCACCACTTCCGAGAAGAGAGCGAGACATTCGAAACGACTATAATTTAACTATTAGAGGTAATAGAGTCGAAATCATGGATTATGGTTGGGCCCACATACAGGATAATTCTAAAATTATCAGGGAAAAAAAAATAAATAAAACTATTGCAAAAGAAAAAGGGTACAATACATATAAAAAAGTAGAAGATGAAAGATGTAAATACGCATTAAAATGGTGGAACGAAAATTACAAAAAGTGGACAATTGTAAAAGATGTATGGAACGATATATATAATAAAAAAGAAAACCTTAAAGTTTCTCAATTATATGAACAAAAACCACTATATATGTATTTGTTTGTCGATGATTATGAAACAAAAGAAGAAATCAGAAACTTAATTGATAAATTCGTTGATTAAATGGATAAACTAAAAATTGTTGGCGGTTTTTTTGCTTTGCTTTCAGTTGTCCTAGGAGCAATTGCTGCTCATAAACTTAAAGATTTTCTAAACGAAGATTCGCTGAAATCATTTGAGACTGGTGTGAAGTACATGATGTATCATGGTCTTGCATTGATAATTATATCAAATTCAAATATCCAAAGTAAAAATAATTTATTATTGATTTTTTCCATTGGCATAGTCCTTTTTTCATTTAGTATCTTTCTTCTTTCAACACAATCTATTACAAAATTTAATTTTTCATTTCTTGGACCTATAACCCCAATTGGTGGTTTAACACTAATTATTGGTTGGATAATTTTTATTATAAATTCATTTAAGATTTAAATAGGGAAATTATATTTTGTTAATTTTGTAATATAAAAATTTGAAATTATGAATCTAAAATACTTTACCCTTATTTTTTTTGTTGTATTAATTACTTTTTCTTGTGAGGTTAATAACCAAAAAGCAGATAATAAAAGCGATGACCTTTATGCTAAAAATTTAGCCACAGCAAAAAAGTTTTTTGAATTATTTAAAACAGAAGATACAGAAGCCCAAAAACCACTTATATGCCCAGGTGTAACTCATTATCCACCTTTTTATGGATCTGAACCAGTTAAATATGACGGGTTCATATCTGGAAACAAAGCTTGGATGGATAACTTTGATGACATTACCTATGATGCCAGAGTTTGGTTACCAGGTACAGACTCGTTAGGGGTTAAAAATGGCAGTGTACGTACTTATGGAACATGGTCAGCTAAAAGCATGGCCAATGGAAAAACTATAAAAGTAAGAGCATACCACTATTTTGACTTCAATGGTGCGGGACAAATTCATGAAATTGGAGACTTTTTCGATGCTTCAGGTGTTATGAATGCCGCTATGGCTAGTAGTGAAAAATAAATCTCGACTTCCCTCCTAACTCGAATTAGGAGGGATTTTTAATTTAAATTAATGGTAGGGTATTTTAAAAGTGTAACTATATATACATTTTCCTTATTTTACTTAGTTATCGGTGTAAAACATTTTACAGATGTAAATTTTTTTGTCTCGATTATGCCACCCTACATCCCTTTTCATGATTTTTTTATTTATGCATCTGGATTTTTTGAAATATTATTTGGATTTTTATTATTATTTAAGAAAACAAGAAAATTTGCTGGAATAGGTTTAATTTATCTTTTGGTTTTTGTATTCCCTGCTAATGTGCATCTTTATCTGTCAGAAGTGGCTCAAAAAGCTCTCTCTATAACTCAAAACGATGCTTTAATCAGACTACCATTTCAATTACCATTAATAATCATTGCTTTTTGGCACGCAGATGAAAATTCAACTAAACTTTTTAATGTATTTTGCTCAATTATATTTATTCCAACCATTTTGTATTTTTTGTCGCTCGCGCTTTAAATAATTATTTAGGTATCAATGATCTTAAAAAATCTTTCTTTTAACTTTTATTTTTTTCTATCTCAATTTTTATTGAATACTGTCATAAATGCTCAAGAGTTCAAAAGTTTATATAGTACTTATACAGACCAATCAATTGAATTAGATGGAAAAGACGATGAGGAGTTTTGGAATAAGGCTTTAGCTGGTAAAGAATTTTGGCAATATTTTCCCTCGGACTCACTAGCTAGCCAAAAAACAGAAGTTAAAATTGTTCACAACGATGATTATATATACGCTTTTATTAAGGCATTTAATAGATCTAATAAATACGGCATTCCCTCTCTTGAAAGAGACAGTTCTGTTCAAGGAAACGACGCTGTAATTCTTTTATTTGACACCTACAAGGATGGAAACAATGCTTTTTTCTTTGAGTCTAATCCAGTTGGATTAAAAAAAGATGCTCTAATTTCAGAGGGAGGAGATGATATAGATATGACGTGGGACATCAAATGGGAAGTAGAGACCTATATCGGTGATGGATTTTTTCAATGTGAATTTAAAATTCCATTAAAGTCTTTAAAATTTCCTGATGGCTCCAAAGATTGGAGATTTCAAGTTTTTAGAGCAGATATATTTAAAGGTGAATTTTCTTTGTGGAATAAAGTCCCAATAAATCAAAAAATTTTTGATTTAGCATTTTTTGGAAATCTTATTTTTGACAATCCGCTAGGAAAATCCAAAACACAAATAACAGTAATTCCTTATACAAGTGGCATTAATACTAATGATTTCAATTCAAATATTAATTATAATAATATTTCTTTTGGTGGTGATGCGAAAGTCACCATTGGAAATGGAATGAATCTAGATTTAACGTTCAATCCAGATTTTTCTCAGGTTGAGGTAGATGACCAGATTATTAATATAACTCGATTTGAAATTAATCTCCCAGAGAAAAGACAGTTTTTTATTCAAAATAGTGATTTATTTTCAAGCTTTGGTGACAGCAGAGACTCAAGAACTTTTTTTTCAAGAAGAATTGGTGTCGCTAGAGACGAAAACGGAAACACAATTGAAAACAAAATAAGTGCTGGGTTAAGACTTAGCGGAAAATTATCAAAGAGCACAAGACTTGGGGTTTTAAATATGTATACAAATAATGACCCCAAAAACAATATAAAGGCGAATACAAATTCAGTAATTGCATTGCAACAAAAATTATTTAGCAGATCAAATCTAAGTTTACTATTTATTAATCGTCAAAATACAGCTAAAAATGAATTAGATTACAATAGGGTGATTGGTGTTGATTACAATTTACTTTCAAAAGATGCTGTTTGGGGCGGAAAATTTTACTTTCATAACTCATTTAGCACGTTAAATAAAACCAATCCTTTTTCAACTGGATTTACTTTAAGCTATAATACGAGAAACAATTCAATTTACTCCAAAGTAATAAGGTTAGGTGAAGGATTTGAGTCTGATCTAGGTTTTATAAGAAGGAAAGGGATTTTTAAAAATTATTTTAGGTATGAGAGAAGATTCTGGTTTAAAAATAAAAAAATTCGTTCTATAAATGTCATCTCCAGCTTAGCATATATAGATAAACCTGAAGACGAATCATTGATTACGGATAGAAATTACCGACTAGGGTTACAATTTGATTTTAATTCTATGGCTGGCATCGATATTAGTTTAAGAAAAGACTACACTCATCTAGAGGATAGTTTTAATCCCTTAAGATCCTTTGCCGTAAATCCCTTACCTGCAAATTCAAATTATAACTATACTTATCTTGAATTTGGATACAAAAATGATCAGAGAAAAAAAATAAGTTATGGATTCGAATTTAATAATGGTGATTTTTATAATGGTAAACGAATGTCACTTAGAACTCAATTTAATTACAGATTTGAACCAGTATTCCAATCAAGTTTTAACCTTTCAATTAACAAAATTTCCCTTCCTGAATTTTACGGGGATGGAAGACTAATACTGGCTACTTCAAAATTCAATTTAACATTCAATAAAACTCTTTTTTGGATGAATTATCTACAGTATTCAAATGTTTCAAAAAATTTTGGGATTAACTCAAGACTTCAATGGAGGTTTGCTCCACTTTCAGATCTATACATTGTTTTTAACGACAATTATTTATATGAAAATTCTCTAATTCCAAGTTTAAGGTCTATTTCGTTTAAACTTTCTTATTGGTTAGATTTATAATTTGCTTAATTCATTATGAATATTGATATATTCAAAATTGAAGCAAAGCACACCCAAAATAAATATGGAATCATTAAATAAGAGGAAAATATATTCACTTTTCTAAATTCATTGATACAAAAAACGATAGAAGCTATTAAAATTAATATCGTAACTAATCCAAGAAATATGTTTTTAAATCCAAAAAAAACTACAGACCACATGCCATTAAAAAAAAGTTGTAAAAAAAAGGCCGTGGTTCCTAACCTTTGTGTTTTTATTTTAAAACTATAGGAGAAGAAAATTCCAAAGGCAATTCCCATAAGAAAATAAAGAATAATCCAAACTGGCATAAAAATCCAATCAGGGGGATTAAAAACTGGCTTATTTAAATATTTATACCAAGTATTAACTGAGGATCTAGTCGCAAAACCAGATACATACCCAACGGCATTGGAGACTAATACTCCAAAAAAGCAACTAAAAAATAAACGAATATTCAATATATATTTGCAGATTAATTGTGTTGAACATAAAAATTTTTATTTGTTGTAAATTTAAATCATATTTAAAATTATGTCTAGTAATATTTGGTTTATCGTTATTTTGGTTTTAGTTGCTTTTAATTTTATTTTCTCGTCAATTTTAGAATATATAAATGACAAAAATTGGAAAAATCATGTCCCAGAAGAATTAAAAAAATTCTATCCAAACGAAAAATATCAAAAAGCTAGAGATTATAAATTAGAAACTGGGAAAATTTCGTTTTTATCCTCTTCCATCTCCTTCGTAATAACTTTAGTTTTGATTATTTCGGGAATATACGGAACTGTTAGTGATAGCATCACTAAAATTACCGAATCAATGTTCATGCAATCTGTATTGTTTTTTTCTATTTTTTATTTGATTAATTATGTAATTAATTTGCCTATTAAATTTTATTCGACATTTGTAGTTGAAGAAAAATTTGGATTTAATAAGACAACAAAAAGGCTTTTTCTAGTGGATCAAATAAAATCCTTGCTTCTTTCTGCGGTAATTGGAGGGATTTTACTTTTCTTATCGATTCAATTCTTTATAATTTTTGAACAAAATTTTTGGATTTATTTATGGTTGGGTCTATCTATATTTTTAATTTTTATAAATACATTCTATGCAACACTTATTGTTCCAATTTTCAACAAATTAGAACCACTTAGTGATGGAGAGCTTAGAAGAAAAATAAATGATTATTCCGAAATGATAGGTTATTCACTGAAAAATATATTTATTATTGATGGGTCTAAAAGATCTACTAAAGCGAATGCATTTTTTTCTGGTCTAGGTCCAAAAAAAACGATTGCTTTGTATGACACATTGATTGAAAATCATACTGATGAGGAATTATTAGCTGTATTAGCACACGAGGTTGGTCATTACAAACGAAATCATGTATATAAAGGGCTTATATTATCAATAGCTCAGATTGGATTAATATGTTTTCTTTTCCAATTATGTTTGAATGAAGGTGAAATATCATTTGCGCTTGGAGGTAAAATACCTACTTTTCACCTTGGACTAATTGGATTCTCCCTTCTCTACAGTCCAATAGGGCTAATAACTGGTGTAATGATGAATATTTTTAGTAGAAAAAATGAATATGAAGCTGATAAATTCGCTAAAGATACTTACGATGGCAAACAACTTTCACTAGCATTGAAGAAGCTTTCTGCTAATAATCTTTCAAATCTTCATCCTCATCCATTTTATGCTTTTATTCATTATTCACATCCGCCCCTTTTAAAAAGACTAAACGCACTAAAAAACTAAAAACATGAAAAAAATTTATTTCCCTATTTTATTGTTAATTATAATCTCCTGCAAGCAAAATCAAAATAACAAAACCCTTGAACCTTGGGGTATGTCTCAATTATTAGAACCTAAATTACTCTCCAATATTATTGATAGTGGAAAGGATCTTCCCAAAATTATAAGTATCGGACCAGGAGTCGTTATAAAAAATTCAATTGGAATTGGTGAGTGCAGGTACAACGAAAATATTGAAAAATTGAAATCTTTGGTTTCCAGCTTCAGCAAAGATGATGAAATTGTACTTTACTGTGGGTGTTGTCCATTCAAAAATTGTCCCAATATAAGGCCAGCATTTGCGTTAATGAACAAACTTGGCTTTAAAAATCATAAACTATTAAACATAAAGAATAATATTAAAGCAGATTGGATTGATATGGGATATCAAACGGAATGATTTTACCAATTAGATGGTCTTAAAATATAACATATTAACATGAATATGTAAAACGAAAGCACAAATAGAAAAGTGGGGTTAAATATTTTTTTCATAATTAATTAAATATAAGAAATATTTAGATGGTCATATGCAAAGATAATTAATTAAAAAAAAACCTACCGTTGGTTTTATTATCTTCGGTTTTTTAAAAAATTGCAAATAATTCATACTTTATTAATATTAATTTTAACTTTTCACAGAGGATTAATAAGCTACAACGAGTCTTCTATCTATCAGGACAGAACATATATCCCAGACGATAACTTTGAACAAGCTATAATTGATTTAGGATTTGATGATGTTTTAGATGATTATGTTTTAACAAGTAATATAAATGAAGTAGGTGGTCTAGGATTAATTAGCAAAAATATAAGTGATCTTACTGGTATTGAGGGATTTAGAGATCTTTTAAATTTAGATTTAAGTGGTAATAATCTATCTATTGTTGATTTATCTAAAAATAAAGTTTTAAGAAATGTGAATCTGTCTGGAAACCAATTTGAATCCATTGATTTAACTAAGAATATTGAACTTGAGTCTTTGAAAATTGACAATAATTATTTAACAGAATTAGACGTTAGTAAAAATATTGAGCTGTCAACACTGCAACTGGATGAAAACAATTTAAGTGAGATTGATGTTTCAAATAACACTGGATTAGGATATCTTACGTTAATTAATAATTCATTAACAAAAATTGATGTTAGAAATAACCTTAAACTTTCAAATCTTAGGTTGGATAGGAATGAAATATCTGAAATTGACGTCAAAAGAAATATAAATCTTAAAAGACTGTCTCTATCATATAATAATATTAGTTCAATAGATGTTTCAAAAAATAAAGTGTTAGAAATCCTAAATTTAAACTTTAACAAACTATCAAAAATCAATGTTTATCTGAATATAAATTTGAATTCACTTAGAGTATCAAATAATAAATTAGATGATTTAGATGTTACAAATAATTTAGATTTAACCACGCTAGACATTTCTAATACTGGGCTGGCTCCCGCAATTAATGTTTCAAAAAATAATGGACTAGTTGAATTTGATTTAACCTCAAACCCAGACTTAGAATGTGTTAAAGTTAATCAAGGGCAACTAGATATTACCTTCGCGCTTTGGTATAAGGATGCAAATACAACATATTCATTATCATGTGATATATTAGATAGAACATATGTTCCTGATGACAATTTTGAGGAGGCACTTATCGAAATGGGATTAGATGACGTAATGGATGACTATGTCTTAACAAATAATATATCTTCAATTACTATTATTGATCTAAATGGTAGAAGTATATTAGAAACTACTGGTATAGAAGATTTTATATCACTAGATAATTTAAATTTTGAAAACAATCGAATTAAATCAATCGATTTATATAAAAATACTAGTCTCAAAGAAGCTAATTTTTCAAAAAACTTAATTGAAGAAATTGATATTTCAGAAAATCAACTTCTTGAAAAACTAAACTTAAATAATAATTTATTATCAGAAATAGAATTATCATATAATAGGAGATTAAAAATTATTGAAATTTCAGATAATAATTTTGAGTCGATAAACATTTCGAGTTTGAATCTTACAAACCTTAATTTAAGTAACAATAGGATTGAAAGTATAGAATTAACAGAGAATGTACTTTTAAAATATTTAGATATATCCGATAATCTACTTTCAGGTTTAAATGTTTCTAATAATTCTCGGATTGATTATTTAAATACAACTCAGAATTTAAATTTAGAGTGTATAGATGTTAGTAAAACTCAAATTAATAATATCCCTAGAGAATGGGAAAAAGACAATTTTACAAGATATTCTATTGATTGCAGCAATAATGATCTTGTATTTTATGAGATAAAGATTTATAATGCAATTTCACCAAATGGAAATGATAAGAATGATTACTTCTATATAAAAAATGCAGATAAATATCCCAATAATTCTTTGAAAATATTTGACAGAAATGGTATTATTATTTATGATGAAAATGGATATGGAACTGACAATAAACTCTTTTATGGTAAATCAAATATTAATAACAGTAATGCAACACTTCCTTCTGGATCTTATTTTTATATTTTTTCTTATTTAGATCAATCATCACAAGAGACTATTGTTAAAAAAGGCGTTCTAACTTTAATTAATAACTAGTTTTGAGGATTTTAGGATTTTCAATTTTAGTATTTTATTCAGGTTTTCTCGTAAAAGCCCAGACAAATTTAAAGTTAACAGATTATTATAATAACCCTTCATCATACAATCCTGCGTATGTTGGAGTAACAGAAGGTCTTTTTATAAAAGGCTATTATACTTCTCAATGGATAGATTTTGAGGGTTCGCCTTCTTCTCAAATGCTTGACTTGCAAAATAATTTTGATAATAGAAATATAGCGGCTGGGATTTCAATATTAAATGACACTTTCGGTGTTTTAAAAAATTTAAATGTAGACACAAACTTTTCATTAAATTTCAAATCTAGTCAAGATATATCCTTTTCATTAGGTTTAAAAGCTGGAATAAACTCATTTTCAACTGATTACCAAAATTTAAGTATTCTAGACCGATCAGAGTTTGTTTTTAGTGAGAATATATCTAAAATTATACCACGCGTTGGAATTGGTTTTTATACCCACGGAAACAAATGGTTTCTTGGAATTTCATCACCCAACATAATTGAGAATAAAATTTCCACTGAATCAAATGATGTTTTATTTAAAAATACCAACCAATACTATAGCACATTTGGTTACAACTTTTATATGAATGATTTTTTATTTAAAAATCAATTTTTTGCTCAAATTATCGAAGGAAACCCTATTTCATACATATTTAGCACTAAAGTAATTTTCAAGAATCAAGTATCCCTTTCATTACATTATCAGCCTCAATATCTTACAGGAGGTGAAATTGGAATTTATCTTCCAAGAAATTTAAAAATATCATATGGAATGGATATATCTAACACAAATGGAATCAGTAAGTATGACAATAATCATAGATTTTCAATCTCATTTCAAATTTTTAAAGGTAAAAGTAATTGGTCCGATAGACAAGAATTTGACAAGCCATATCTTATAAGATAATTTTGTTTAAATTTATACTTATGAAAAGTAAACTATACGCACTATTGCTATTTATTTCTTTTTTTTCTTTTGCTCAAAAAAATGACTTTGATTCTGGAATTGAATTATATGATACTAGCGAAGAATTAGTACCTCTTAGAAAAACTTCTATGACGATTGGGAAATGCTGTCAATTGGGAAAAGCTATGTCGAAATTATCTGGTGGAATGTCTGACGTATACTTAGTTCAAAGTGAATTAAATGAGGATCAGTCTTACACGATTTTTTTTGTTAGTATGTTTATGATTGGATTTGATACGGAACTGACCCAATTTGGTTTAGAAAATCCAACATCTAAAATTTCAAGTTTTCACCTAGCAGATGAATCTAAATTTAATAAACTTCAAGAATTAATGATTAATGGATACAAAGAGTTTAAAGCTCATCCAATTTTAAAAAGGATTAAATATGCTGATATATCTGAAGTTCTTGAAGGCGGTAAAAATGAAGGAGATAAGCTATTATTGAGATTTCATAATAAAAAGGTTATAAAGTATGTCTCATTTCAATTATTCGACAAGGACACCGGTTTCAAGACCGCAGGAAGAGCTATTTTTTCAAAATTTATTGGACAACTCTTTGGGTCAAATGAGATTATTGATACAACACATTAATTACTAATATCTACATGAAAACTAATAGGATTTATTATAAACTCTTAATCATTATAACTTTAATTTCAAACTATTCATTTTCCCAAGTTGAGTTTAATGGTATAGTCAAAGATAAGGAAACCGGAACTGAATTAGAGAACGTTTTAGTTGTTATCAAGCCCTTAAGGATGATAAATAAAGCTGGATATTATAGTGGCGTTTATACAAAAAAAAATGGTTTATTTTCAGTTAAAACATCATATGATTTGCCTCTTCAGTTAAATCTAAAAAAAAGTGGATGTAAATCTAAAAAAATAAAATTCAAAAAAACCACAAATTATTTGGAGATAGTTTTAGAATGTGAAAATGAGATTATAGAGAAAATAATCATCGATAGAAATAGTGACAATGATAAAGATGGAATAGTGAATTTTAAAGATGATTGTATAGACACTTTTGGTTCAATTGACAACAGTGGTTGTCCATGGCCAGATAGTGACAAAGATGGAACACCAGATAAAGATGACATGTGCCCTAATCAAACTGGAGAAATTGATAACAAGGGCTGTCCATGGAATGATTCGGATAAGGATGGTGTTTTTGATATAAATGACAGATGTATCAATGAAAAAGGAACTATTGAAAACAACGGGTGTCCAGACAAGGTAAAGGATATAATTCAGTTATTAACCAAGGAAAATCAATTGATATATTTTAGTAAAAACTCTTTTGAGTTAAGTAATAAAGGTATTTCTATTATAAAAAACCTTTCAATCAATATGAAGAAATTCTCAAAATCAATGATTTTAATAGAAGGTCATTGCTCTAGCGAAGGATCAAATTTATACAATCAAAATCTTTCTGAAAAAAGAGCAGAAGAGGTAAAAAAACAACTTATACAAATTGGTATTGAAGGAAATAGAATAAAAACTAAAGGCTACGGGGAAACTAATCCATTATATTCTAATGATACTGAAGATGAAAGAAAAATGAATAGGCGGATTAAATTTGTTTTAGTAAAATAAATTCTATACTTGGATTAAACTCATATCTATTATTGAGGCTGAGTGCGTAATTGATCCCATAGAGACGAAATCGACCCCCGTCTCGGCGTAATCTATTATATTTCTTTCATTTATATTACCACTTGATTCAATTAGAAAACGTCCATTAATAAAAGAAACTGAATCTTTTGTTTCAATGATACTCATATTATCAAGAATTATTCTATTAATCCATTTATGTTTGATAACTTCATTAAGTTCCTCCCTATCTCTAACTTCAATGTATACTGGTATTTTTAAGTTATTCTTATCTAAATAGTTTTTTGTACTAATTATAGCTTTTTCAATAGTTCCAGAAGAGTCAATATGATTATCCTTAATCAAAATTGCATCAAAAAGACCCATTCTGTGGTTAACACCTCCCCCAATTAAAACTGCCCATTTTTCTGGATACCTAAAACCCGGTGTTGTTTTTCTAGTATCGAGTATTTTACATTTGGTGTGGGAAATCAATTTTGATAAGTTTGAGGTGAGTGTCGAAATACCACTCATTCTTTGCATTATATTTAATATTAATCTTTCAATAGAAAGAACCGAATATGTAGGCCCTTTTATCTCCATAATTGTTTCACCTTTTTTCACCTGGTCGCCATCATGAAAAAACTTATTTATAGATAAATCAGACCTGAATTTCTCTATTAAAATTTCTGAAAGTCTAATTCCAGAAATAACACAATTTGATTTAGTTATTAACTTGAAGGAATTATCATTTTTGTTATCAAAATATGATTTGCTTGTATGGTCTTCAACACCAAAGTCTTCTTCTAAGACGTTTTTCAAAAAAGTAAATATTTCCTTTGAATATTTTGATTCAAATTGATCGGTTGTCTTCAATTTAAATAATTTATAAATAATGATTAGCTAATTGAAAGCATTTTTAGTAACGGAGCCTTAGCTTTTGAAATTATATCCTCTGTCAAATTAATCTCTGGCTTCTCGTACTTTAAACACAAATAAAGCTTTTCTAAGGTATTTAGTTTCATAAAAGAACATTCGCTACATGCACACGAGCTGTCTTCTACAGGAGCTGGGATAAAAAGCTTGTCTGGACATCGCTTATTCATTTCATGAAGAATTCCTGCTTCTGTAGCAACTATAAACTCCTTATTTGAACTATTTTGAACATATTCGAGCAGTTTTGAAGTACTACCTATATAGTTTGCCACGTCTAAAATTAAGGACTTGCTCTCTGGATGTGCAATGAATTTAGCTTTTGGATGTTTTTTAAATAAATCTAATATTTTATCAAATGAAAATGCCTCATGAACAACGCAACTTCCATCCCATAAAATCATATTTCTTTTTGTTTCTTTAATCAGATAGTTACCTAAATTTTTATCAGGAGCAAATATAATTTGTTTATCCTCGGGTATGCTTTCAATTACAGCCTTTGCATTACTTGATGTACAAATAATATCACTCATTGCTTTAATTTCTGCTGAACAATTAATGTAAGAAACAACAAATGCTTCAGGGTATTTCTTAATAAAATTTTTAAAAAGATCGGGGGGGCAAGAATCAGCTAGAGAACATCCTGCATTAAGGTCAGGTAAAAGTATTTTTTTTTCAGGATTAATGATTTTTACAGTTTCAGCCATAAAATGCACTCCAGAAAGAACTATTATATCTGAATCTAAGTTTTTTGCAGCTTTAGCAAGGTAAAGGCTGTCTCCTAAATAATCTGCAATCTCTTGAATGGATGAATCTTGATAATAATGTACCAATAAAGCAGCATTTTTCTCTTTTTTGATTTTTTTGATTTTTTTGATTATATCAAAATCCTTTGTATTAGGAGTTATGTCTTCAGATTTTAAAATATGTTTCATTAAAAAATATTAACAGTATGTTAGATTTTACAAAATTAGGAAATGTCTTTAAAAGTAAATACTAAAATGAGGTTTTTAAATTCAAAATTGCTCTCTTTCTATCATTAAAATTGATGATTGAGGTACTATAAAATATTTTTCTCCTTGGTAAATAACTTCGTAGGCTCCCCCCTGTAAAAAAACAGCTAAATCACCTTGTTTTACCTGTAATGGAAGATACTTAATTTTCTCGTCGTCTGTTTTCCATGGTTGATCGTTTTCAATAGCAATAGGAATAGGATATCCTGGTCCAGATTTTACAATATATCCATATTGAACTTTCTCTTTTTCTCTTACGCCAGGGGGAAGATAAAGTCCACTATCCGTTTTTTCTGACTCTTTCCTTGGCTTAATAAGAACCCTATCGCCAACGACATTTATTTTTTCTAGTGAATTATTTTTTTTAATCATGTAAGGAATTATTTATCTATGCTTGAAATTAAAGAAATCAATTTATCTAAAGAGTTTATTTTTCTATGACTATTTTTCAGTTTGGCTAATTTAACTTGATCTTCTT